>NZ_JBWJVJ010000005.1:0-242659 GCF_056428925.1 Flavobacterium sp. GNP011
GGATTGTGGATAAGAATAACTAGTTGGTATTGCTGCTGTATATGGAGCCGTAATAACCGTTTTTTCTAATAATGGAGTGGAATAACTAGATGAATATTTAATATTAACAAACAGAGTATTTCCGGTTTTTACAAAATGATGTATTGAAATCTTATAACTTGATTTAGTTGCATCCCATAAAAAATCTCCAACGGCAAAATTTTTAGAAACCTCACCTTCTGATTCCACAACTCTAGAAGTAGTTGAATTCCATATTCCTCCATCTGGATTACCGCCGACTGAAAAAATCTTTTTCACTACTCCTACAGAATTTTGATAACTATACCCACTTGTAATTTCAATTTCTATAAAGCCGTTTACATACATATTCCCAAACATCACATCGATTGTTTGATCTGAAACATCATTTGGAAATGCTACGGTGAAATTTCTATTCTCTACATTGCCAACTTTAAAAGCTCCATTTGAAATTTCTAATTTTGCATTAGGATTAACTGTGCCTATCCCAACATTACCCCCAACAAGATTGAATATGGTATTGTTTCCTAATTCGTTTATAAATAG
The DNA here is from genome assembly GCF_056428925.1 of Flavobacterium sp. GNP011. Lineage (NCBI taxonomy): Bacteria > Pseudomonadati > Bacteroidota > Flavobacteriia > Flavobacteriales > Flavobacteriaceae > Flavobacterium > Flavobacterium sp. GNP011. The sequence goes on from NZ_JBWJVJ010000005.1 coordinate 565, forward strand.
TGGTTTTGAATTATGTGATTGTATCCAACTGTAATTTGTATTACCCCCTAACTTAAGGTAAGTGCCATTATTAGTCTCAATCGTAAGTGCTCCTGTGGCTGATCGATCGTCTGCCGCTTTAAAATGACCATCTCCGTTAACATACAATTGTGCAGTTGGTGTACTTGTTCCAATTCCCACTCTTCCATTATCTAAAATGGTAAATCTGGACCCATAAAACCCACCATTGCCATAGTTCCAAAACTGTAAGCTATTACCATACTGCCCTGTCATATTGTATAAAGTCCAATTATTCGCAATGTTATTGGCTGTTTTTAGGGGATTAATAAGCTGTAGTGCCCCACCTTCATTTGTTGCGTTAGAAGAGGTTAACGTCTGCCCAAATGAATGAACCGAAAAAAAGCTTATTGTATACATCAGAATTTTGCAAAGTGTTTTCATAAAAGAGAATTTATTTTTTTTCTAAACGATTCAATCGTTCTACCAGTGTTTCTATTATTTTTTGTTGATTTTGTAACGTTTTATTTTGCAAATCAACTGTTTTATTGTTTTTTTCAATTAAATCTTGATGATTTTGCATTTTTTTTTCTTGCTCTATTACATATAGAGTGAGCTCCTCAATTTTTTGCAACAATTTCATATTCATTTCTGCCAAGTACAATCCATTTGTTTCAATCTCTTTTGCAGATGGGATCTCTGGTAGATGTTTGTTTTGTTTGATAAATGCTTCAACTTCCTTTAATGATTGTAGTCTATACTCATTAGCAAAAACATAGTCAGGAACCAATGGGCCAGCCATATCTACTTTCACTTCTTGGGTATGAATTTTTCCTTTTACGGTGAGTTTTTCATCGGGTGATGTAGTTCCTATACCGACTTTATCTCCAATTATTATAAAATTACTAACCAAATGAGTCTCTTCCATAGTTGCCTTAAAATCTGTAATATTTGATAATATATTTGTATTTACAGCAACTCCATTTATTTCGTAATTCACAGAAATCATGTTTTCAGCTGTAGATTTTGTCCATCCTGAAAATTGATAACCCCAATTATGATATGATGCAGAATATGGTACATCTAGTGCTAAATACTTTTTACCATTATAAATACAAGTCTTAAGTCCCCAACTTGCATTATTATCAAAAGCTGTAATTGCAGCAGCAGTTCCATTGTAAGAAGAGGAAGATTTTATTTCTAATACATTTATTCTATTCCAAGCTCCAGAATTTCCTCGATAAGCTGTTATCGTGCCCACAGCATTATTCATATCTAGCAAAGCTCCATTGAAAATTTCATGAATTAATATCAAGTTTTTAGTGTAATCCCCAATACCATTTGTGCCTATGGCAATAACTTTAAAATCTCCCGCCACATTAGTAACTTGAGCTATGGTAGTAAATGATAAAAACAACATTAACAAAACTAGCTTTTTCATAATTATTTTTTTGTTTTTACTATTTGTTCAATTTTTTTATTTTGGGATTCATTTTCTTTTTTTAACTCAATCACATACAAAGTCAACTCCTCAATCTTTTGCAACAACTTGATATTCATTTCAGATAAATTGATGCCTTCTTTTTGCATTTCTTTGGCAGAAGCAATTTCAGGTAAATGCTTGTTTTTGGCTACAAACTTTTCTACTTCTTGTAGCGAGGGCAAAATATAATCCTTGTCAAATACAAAGTCAGCACCCGCATCAACTGAAACTTTCACTTCTCTAGAATTGATGTTGCCGGCCACAGTTAGTTTTGAGGTGGGGTTTGAGGTACCGATGCCTACGTTGCCGTTATTAGTAACTCTCATTCTTTCATTTCCAGAAGTCCCTAATACAATATTTCTATCCATTTCGGGTATAGTTGAGTATCCACTTAAATCAACAAATGATTTTGTAGAACCATTAGTACCTCCTCCTGAGGAAAACCTTAAAAAACCATCATCTGCTAGATTACCTGCTCCACTATATCCTCTAAACTCTCCATGAACAAGAGTACCAGATGTAATCAATGGTCTTAAGGAGACATTAGATAACCCACTGGTCATTGTAATTGATCCCAAAACAGACAATTTGCTAATGGGATTAGTTGTTCCTAACCCGACAAAACCATTAGGCCTAACTGCTAATTGAACACTATTATTTGTAACTAGATTGACCCCTCCATGATCTCCACCCAAATGATTATTAACAATATTTAAATCAAAGTAACTTCCAAAACGATGACCTGCACTAGTGTATCCTGAATTAATTTCAAAATCTCCAGTGTTATGATACCCAAATCTTACTACACTACTACCTCCTGTTGCATCAGCTCCTCGCATAAAACTTGCAATGACATCATTTTCATTGGTTGGAGTGCTTTTAAACAAGCCTAATAAACCCGTTGGATTACTTGTACCTATTCCAATACTACCACTAAAAATGACATTACCATTATTCAAAAATTGTGTAGCTTTACCCCATTGCCAGTCATTGCTTGTAAAAGGAGCAATCCACATAGTTGTTCTCCCATCATCAGGGGTATGAAATATCCATCTATTACTGCCCTCACTGATTAAATCTTGAGCACTGCAAAAAAAGTGAATAGCAAAAAACAATAGGGTAAAGTATTTTAATTTCATATGTTTAAATTTTATTGTTTAGCGGTAACATATGGTCTCGCCTTTTTCTTATCGGTGTTTGTTTGCAACAAACCTGTTGTTAATGACGATTTCATAATGTAACTTTAGATTAGGTATAGTATAGTTTATTTCATTTTTTTCTCCATTTGCAATACTCTTTCTTCTATGGACTGCATGGATTGTTTGCTTTTTTTCAGCTCTTCTATTTCTGTTTGCTGATGGATAAGATAAAGGGTTAACTCCTCAATTTTTTGCAACAACTTGATATTCATTTCGGACAAATTGATGCCTTCTTTTTGCATTTCTTTGGCAGAAGCGATCTCAGGTAAATGCTTGTTCTTGGTAACAAACTTTTCTACTTCTTGTAGCGAGGGTAAAGTATAATCCTTGTCAAATACAAAATCTGCTCCAGCATCTACTGACACTTTTACTTCTCGAGAGTTAATGTTCCCCGCTACAGTTAGTTTTGAGGTAGGGTTCGTGGTACCGATGCCTACGTTGCCTATTGAGTTTATCCTAATATTTTCAACCAAATTACCCTTATTTCTTGTATAAAATCGTAATCCACCAGAACCGTTACTTCCAGAATCTTCATAAAAAGAAGCTATTCTACCAATTGTATGACCTTGGTTTGCAACTCTAAAATCAATATCTATACGTGTAGCATCAGCATTTGGATCATCATTAGCACTTAATAATAAATGTCCTTTTTGAGCCGGATTATAAACTTCAAGTTTTGAAGTGGGGTTGGCGGTACCAATACCTACATTACCACCTGTTAAATTAAATATTGAATTGTTACCAAGTTCATTAATATATATAGGTAAAGAATTGTGCGACTGTATCCAACTGTAATTAGTGTTACCCCCCATCTTTAGACTGGTGCCGTTGTTGGTTTCTATATTAAGACCTCCAACTCCTGATTTATCATCAGCAACTTTAACAGCTAGACCTGAATTACTAAATGAAGGTAAGGTTGAACAAACAATCCACCAGTCTGATCCAGTGTGTTTAAAATAATCAAATTCAGATTGACTTACTAAAACAGAACTATAATTTGAAAAATCATTATTTTCGAATGCTTGGTAAAAATAATTTCCCTTCACCACTGCTTGAGGATGCCAACCAGGATTAATTTGATTATTAGCATTGTACTCTAAATCATTTATACCATCCCACTTAATCATTAATATTGAAAAACTTTTCCCAGGATTTTTTGCTGCTACAATTGCATATCCTGTGGCTCTAGCGTTTTGCATTTGAAGTGCCGTTAAAGTTTGGGACGCTACTTTTGTTGAAAAGAACAATAAACTGATACAACTAATTATGAAGATGTTTTTCAATTTATTTTTTTGCTTTCTTAAGTTTACTAATTTCCTCTTGCTGAGCTCTGTTTTCATCTTTTAATACATTTATTTCTTTTTTAAAATCAATCATATACAGCGTCATTTCTTCCATTTTCTTTAACAAAAGCATATTCATTTCGGCAAGCATTAATCCGTTTTTTTCTATTTCCCGTGCCGATGGTATTTCGGGTAAATGGCTGTTTTCTTTAATAAAACTTTCCACTTCTTCCAGTGTTCTTAGTTTGTAATCAGGAGCAAAAACGTAATCTGGTGCGGGAACACTTAAATCAATTTTGACCTCTTTGGCATGTATGTTCCCATTTACGGTGAGTTTAGAGTCCGGAGTTGTTGTTCCTATGCCCACATTGCTCATCAATAAAATTTTATTCCCTGTGTTAGATCTAATTATCAAACCATTTTCATCTCCATTAGCCTCGATATAGCTATTTTCTCCTTCCGCCCACATTCTTACGTTATCCCATGTTGCACCATCATTATATTTATTGTAAGTCTGTATTACACCATTGATATCTAGTTTTGCTAAAGGATTTGAAGTTCCAATACCTACGTTCCCGTTACCAAGTATATTCATTACTCCGTTAGTAGCATTTCCATTAGGTGAAATTGAAACAAAGTCAGGGTTCCCTTCAGTATAAAATATTCCATAATTAGGATACGTTGAATCATATGCTAAGCCAAATGTTGATCCACCTGCACCACCCATAAAAATCCTCCTTCCTGAAGCTCCAGCTAAGTTAATATTACCGTTTACTGTTTGATCACCCGTAAAATTATTAGATCCTCTTGTCGCAATTTCAATCCAATCCGGGTTACTAGATTGTAAACCAGCAGCAATTTTTCTAAAAAACAATCGATCGTTAGTATTATAAGATGCTCCTATTTGCAATTGATGATTATTTGAAGGATTCGTATGTCTAAGTACAAATAAATGCTGCCATGGATGACTTAAATCAGGAGTTGTACCTATTGGACTTACACCTTGATATAAACCAGAATTAAGGGGTAAGGAAAAATCTGTAATGTGTGTAGCTACACCATCTCCAATTTGTTGGCTAAACGAACTAACTGAAATAAAAAAAAGTAATAGAAAATTTCTTTTTCTATAGATAAAAGAGTGAAAAAACATATGATTGTAATTAAAATTAATGTATTTTTTGTTGGGTTTGGGATTAAAGAAATAGTTTTGTAATAGGTTATATTTCCCGAATTATTGTCAATACTCACAATATATTCATCTCTATACTTTTTATTACTTTACCGTAAAACTAAAAACGTTACTCTTACTGGTATTTCCTGCTTTGTCAAAAGATTTTATAAACCAATAATAGACACCTGCCTCTAAAGTCGCTGCAAAAGGACTCGTGGCTAAGTTCTTGAGTTTTACATTTTTTAAAGCTAAATCAGTATATACATAGATACTATCTGCTTCTACAGTACCAGCCACTGCTGCTCTACTCCATTGAAAACTGATGTCTTTTACTGTGGTTTCGCTTTTGTCTAATGGGGCTTGTTGTAGGGCTACAGCGGGAGCCTTTGTATCTACCGAAAGAGTACGAGAAGAATATAGCGTATTCATATCGCCATTTACGGCCTTTACACGCCAAGAGAAATCACCTTCAGGAAAAGAAAATTCATAAGAAGTAGTGGTAACTGTCTCCTCTTTTACAAGAACCGAGTTTGCATCATATATTTGAATTTGATAATTCTTTGCTCCTATAATCGGCTGCCAAGTCATTCTTTGTAATGCTGTTGTTATCACAACGTTATTTGCAGGAACACTTAGAACCACGGTGTTACTCGCAAAATCTTTATCGCTTAAAACAGCAAATTTTCTAGTAACATATGCTGTGCTGTAAGAACTATTAAGAGCCTTTACTCGCCACTCATAGCTTGCTAACGGGAGTTGCTTGATAAATGAAGTCGATTTAATAATAGTATCCAAAACCAGTTGTGTGGGATTAGAAAAATCAGGTTTTGCAATTTGTATTTGATACGATGTAGCTTCGGGAACTTTCTCCCAAGAAAAAGTAACACCTGTAGTAAAAAATTCTGATTGATCGCTAGGCGCTACCAAAACTATCTTTGCATTTGAGATGTCTTCTTCAAAAAGTATAGCATCACAAGATGTACATAGTATAAAAGAGCATAAAAAAAATAGAGCGTATAAGGATTTTTTCATTTGGATTTATTCAAGTTATGACATAAAAAAAACAACTATTTACAAGTCAAATAAGTTGTTTTCGTGTTTTTTTTCTACTATTTGCTTCTCTGTTTTCCCTTTGCAACTTGAATTCAAATTGATAATGTCTGAAACATACCACTTGCCCCTTTCTGTAACACCCCAACAAAATTTACTTAATTTGTAGGCCAAAATATTCAATGAATTGACAAAAAGAACATCTGTTTTTTTTCCGAGTTTATACAACGAAATGGCATATTTACTATCCTGATAGTGTGCAATATAATACGCATCTGATTGTTTAATTTTTACAAGATCATCTTGAGAAAAATAACAGGTAATACCAGTTACCACTTTTGAATCTTCGGTATCCTTTAGAAAACGAACTAGTTCTTGATTGTGTTCCCCATTTATCTCGCTAACCAGTTTCATAACATCCAAAACACGAATAGTTACTAATTCTGGTTTTCTAGGCAAACTGTCTACATAAGCAACTTGGGATTGATCTTGATTGTATTTTGATTTAGACTTGTAAATATTGTGAAGTCTCTTATTGAAAGGTACCACTTCAATTGACAATCTAATTGGCGACTCTAATTTTGGTATGCTTCTTACCTCAAATTTAGTACTTCTTATTCCCCCAAGCTCAGAAAAACCAACACTTCCAAGCTCTGGTGCTGTATTCGAAACAGCGTAGGACTCATTCTTAATTCTAGTTGTGTTACAACTTACAAAACCAACCAAAACAAGCATTAGCAAAAAACGTATCATTTTATTATTTTTCAGTAAAAATAATTAAATAATTAAATTCTGAAAGAAAAAAGTGAAAGAAAAACAACACTTTATGACCTTTTAATTCGGATTTTTAAAATATCCAAAAAATTATGCAGTATGGGGTAAACAATAATAAAAATCAATAAGCATAATTCTTTTACCTGATTAATTCCTTAAACAATCACAACATAAAACAAAAAACCGCACATTTATAAAAGTATATATGACAAATAATATCTTTTATGAATGTGCGGCTTATTTATTTTACAGCTATAAAAATGAGCTGTTTTTTTTATTTTACTTTACTGATTATCATTTTTTTTTGATTTATCTTGTAAAATCGAATCTAAAATTTTCCCCTGAGCCGTAATTTTTTTATCCTGTTCCATCATATAAAGTGTTAGCTCTTCTATTTTTTTGAGCAACTTCATATTCATTTCGGCCAGATACAATCCATTGGTTTCTATTTCTTTTGCAGAAGGAATTTCAGGTAAATGCCTGTTTACTTTTATATATTGCGCTACTTCGCTCAAAGGTTTCAAGTCATAATCAGGAGCAAAAACATAATCTGGTACCAGTGGACCTGCCATATCTACTTTAACTTCTTGGGTATGGATTTTTCCTTTTACAGTCAATTTTTCATCTGGAGTAGTGGTGCCAATGCCTACTTTACCTTGCGCATCCCAAACACCAGAACCTGATAAAAATATGTCACCCTTAAAACGATTTTTATATGGTACTTCAACGATCATAGTTCCAGCAATTGGCTCATCACTTGTTGTCCAACCTTGAAACCATTCAATAGCTTCTCCCATTCCGTGTGCGTATGCACTTACTGTGAATCTTTGAAAATATGACTTATCATCTATGTAAATAACTACCTTCCCATTTTCATTAGCTAGAAAAACTTTTGGAGTATAACTTCCGTGCGACGACATAGAAGGCACGTGAAAATAAAAATTATTTGGATCTGAAAAAACTGCATTTCTAGCAAAAATATAATAATTAACTGTAAGATTAATTGATTCACCTGTACCATAATTATACCCATTTAAATTTATTGTTGGCATTTGACTACCGGGTTGAAAAGGTAAATTAGTTTTAATTTTAACTCCGTGATTAGGAACACCGTTAAAATAATAATTTAATATGTTATTGTAATTTTGTGCGCTTACTACCGACACAAAAAACAAACTAAAAATAACTATTGCTTTTTTCATGATTTCTTATTTACGAATTTGTTGCCTTTTTTGCTCTAAATCTTGTATTCTTTGTTCTTGTTTATTGAGGAGAAGCAATAACTCATAATTCTTTTTATCCTGTTCCATCATATAAAGTGTTAGCTCTTCTATTTTTTTGAGCAACTTCATATTCATTTCGGCCAGATACAATCCATTGGTTTCTATTTCTTTTGCAGAAGGAATTTCAGGTAAATGCCTGTTTACTTTTATATATTGCGCTACTTCGCTCAAAGGTTTCAAGTCATAATCAGGAGCAAAAACATAATCTGGTACCAGTGGACCTGCCATATCTACTTTAACTTCTTGGGTATGGATTTTTCCTTTTACAGTCAATTTTTCATCTGGAACGGTTGTACCAATTCCTACTTTACCGGTGCTGTTGTAATAAAGATTATTCCCATTATTATCCCAATTATTCAGTGATGAAGCCAGTAATCCCTGGTATGGATAAATTGCTTCTGGATGAATAAAAAACAATTCTGAAACTCCTAAATACCCATTCGTGCCTGTACCGGTATAAAAAGTAAATCTCAATTTAGTATAGCTCCCAGAAGCTAGCTCTACTTTAAAATCAAATCCATTATAATCAGTAGTAGAATAATCGGCGAGGGTCTTCCATGAATTAGTGTAATAAATATCAAATCCTTCTACCTTGAATCTACTTGCCGGCCAATAACGCGTTGTCCATCCCAACCAAGCTCCAGCTTGAGTATGATGGCCTGGCAAATTCTCAATTAAAATAACGGTTGGAGCTGCTGTTGAAGGCGTTTCATTAGTATAACTAGGATGCATCGCCCCATCGAACAAAGTCGCTAAGTTTAATGCTGGTCCGGAAGTACTAACAGCATAGCGAGAAGTAGCATTAAATAATAAATTATACTCTAAACCCACAGGATTACGATTTGTAGAAATTTGCTGAGCCGATAGACATTGACCAAAAATCAAGACTAAAAAAAACAGATATTTTTTCATAAGACGAGAGAAATAAAAATTAACATTTAATTTCTTATAAAAATAAAATTATTTCTCACAAAAACAAAGCCTGTTATCTTATAAATTAAACACAACATCATAAAAAAGATTCATTACTAAAAACACTTTTAAATAAACCTTTAATTCGTGATAGGTTGTTTACAATAGATTTCACAGGTATACTTACTTTAACAATACTACATAAAAAACAGAGGTATCATTTTATAGATACCTCTGCTAAATAACTTATTTTTAACGCTATGACTTGTTATTTTATGTTAAGTGGGCACTTGATCTATATGCACCCCCCCCCGCTAGCGCGAGCTTCTAGCTCGTACCCACAATCAATTTAATTAATATCTATTTCTAAAATTGTTTGGTCATGATTACCATAATTTCTTGCACTACTATACTTCCAACCTATTGCGTCAGTTACAAAACCTGTTTCAATGGGATTATTATGAATGTAGTTTAACTTTTGTTCAAATACTTTTAAAGACCAGATTTCTATTGGTTTATTGTTTTGTTGCCAAAATTGTCTATGTAATACATTACTATTTTTCTTCCCAGCTCTTTCGAACATCCACAAAATCCAATCTCTTCTACTTTCTTGTGGGTTCTCTTCTAGTATTTTTAACATTTTTCTAGAAGTAAACCCTTTAAAATCTCTTATCAAACCTGAAGGATCACCTAATGAAGAACTAAAAATTAAATGTATATGACTTGGCATAATGCAATAACCATATATTTCCATTCCTTTATTTTTCCTGCAATAATCTAAAGATTCAATAATACAAACAAAATAATCTTCTCTTGTAAAAACATCTATCCAATTAACCGTTGCAAAACTTATAAAATAAGCCCCTTCTTTTTCTCCAAACTTATATTTTCTACTCATAAACAAATATAATATCGTTTTTGTTTTGTTTGTGGGCACGAGCTAGAAGCTCGCGCTAGCGGGGCTGGGCTGGAGTTTAAAAAGATTGTAAAGCATAAAAAAACAGGCAAATTTCACCTGTTTTTTTGCTTTATTTTGTTGTGTGCACAAGCGGGACGCTTGCGCCAGCGAGGGGGCCCATTAATAATGCCTAATCATTATTTTTATGTTTCTTAAATCTATCGTAGATAAAAGTAACAAATGCTATAAGTATTATAAAAATAGAAAAAGGCAAATTCGGAAATATTAAATATTTAATTAAATACAATCCTGAAAAAAAAAGTATATATGGAATAAATGCAATTAAAAGTGTTATTAGCTTAAAAAATATCTCGATAATACCTAAAAAAAAAAATTTCATAAAAAAAGATTAAAGATTAAATTAGTCATATAGAATCATTTTATTGGTCCTACTGTGATAATATAATTACCATTATTCGATGTACTACTATTTATCATACTATTTATTCTACTATTCATCCTATTATTCATTTCCATAAATGTTGAATTCATTTGTTGAAAGTACTTTTGAGCGTGTGGACGTAAAAATTTATTGTATGCATCTGTATTTTTATCTAATGTAGATCCTACAAAACCTACATAAGAATCAAGTACTGGTTCTGAATACTGCTTAACTTTAAAAGATGTGGTTGTCATATACTGAATGTTTCCTCTTACATTATACTTAACAAAGTTATGTACCTTTTCAGTTGCCTTGAATGTGTAGTATCGAACTGTAGAAGCTAAACCTGAGGTACCATTGGTAAGAAATCTTTTTCCCAAATATCCCGTTCCAAGAGCTAAAGCTCCTGCAAAAGCGGCATTTCCAATGTCGCCACCATCAATTTTATCAAAACCTTTATTAAATCCGGTATCAATAATAGAGGCAGTACTTGCCACAACAGCTCCTCCAATTAACCCAAGACCAGATCCAACGATTGCGCCTGAGCCAGCATCTACTGCAACTGTTTTCCAATTAACTTCACCTGTAGCTAAATATTGACTCCCAGCACTTATCGCACCTCCTAAAACTCCGCCCAATATTGCTCCAGCTACATTAACAACAAAACCACCATCTTTATCTATACCAGATATCGGGTTATTACCCATCCCTAAATATGGACTGGCATATTGCCCATATGGATCCGGACTCAACCACCTCCCAATTCTACCATCCCAAAGACGTAGCTGAAAGGCTTCCATACCTGTTTCTTTATCCAGCTCCTGCCCTTGAAAGGCGTAACGGTAGTCTGAAGTGGTATTACGACTTGGTAACTGCTCTCCAAAGGCATAATAATCAGCATAACTCAGTAAAATAGAGAACACATTAGGGTTTTCTTGTATCACCGCTCGCACATTCCCCAAATGATCCGTGATTTCATAACTGCTTTTACTAGCTGTCTGCTTACCATTAACAATTCTGCTTCTGGTAAAAACTCCTAATCTAGACCCACCAAAGATAGGATTTTCTTTTTGATACAACGCAGTAGAAATGCTACCGGAAGATTTGTAATACAATCCCATTGCATTTCCGGCTAAATCTACTGCATAATATTCTGTATTGATCGTGTTTCCTGAATTAAAATTTTCTGATTTCCAAATACGATGACCTCTTTCATTGTATCCAAAAGTAATGACATAAAGTGAACCTTTCTCTACTTTAGTAACCAATCCTTGAGTATTATAGGTATACTTTAATCCTTCGGTAACATTCTCAATCATTCTACCCAATACATCATAAACGTAGTTGTTCGTGTTTTGGTCTTTAAGGTCTTGTAAATCTTTATTACCTAATACAGCATCATCCACATGCGTTAGTTGGTTGTTGTCTTTACCGTATTTATAGGTAAAATTATCAATGACTGTTCCGTCTTCTTTTGCTCGTTGCAAAGTAAGGATGTTACCATTTTTATCATATGTAATATCTCCTTCTTTAAATGCCGTGGCAGGCGAAATGGCATTGCCGCTTACGTTTCCAAAACTGGATTGAGTCAACCATTTATTAGCATTGTAATTGTACAAATACCCTCGTTGTTGTGCCGCATTTGAGGCTGAGGCTTCTGCCAAAGGGTTGGGAACGTCTTTTTGCCTGTTAGCCCAACGGCTGGCTTTGATGTTCCCGTCATAGTTGTCTTGATTTAAACCTGCTACCGTAGGCGATGTGCTGATGTTTCTATCGGATCGCAAGTAATCTCCATTGTAATAATCAAGCGTAATCCCAAAAACATCATTGGCATCACCACCTGGATCCTTTGCTTTTTCTAAACTAGGATGATTGATACTTTTTAATGCTCCGCCTAGAGTATACACATAATCAATTCCTTGCAATCCCTGAGCAAGTTCTACACGTTTTAACTCTCCTGTCTGGTAATACTTATACTTGGCATGCTCTTTAAAATTTACATTGTCTACAGAAGTTGCTGCTGTTAAAAGTGAGCCATCAATTTGATAGGCGTATTGATGTACAAACATTTCACTAGGTGTATCTTTTTGATAAATTACTTTTTTGACTCTGCCATTTTCATCATAATTATAATGTACCGTTTTGAGCCCAAAACCCATGATGTTTTGTACCACCCATTCTGTTCGTCCATACAAATCATAGCTGTACCATGTAAATGAAGAATCATTGAAGGTTACCGCAACGTTACCTGATAAATTGTTTGGAATGTATTGTGTAGCGTTCAACCCTCTAGAGGTAAGAAGTGCAGCCAAATCTAAATTAGCAGGAACAGCATAACTGGTTGTAAAATCCTTGTAATCATCATAAATAGTAAATGTTTGCTCAGAGCGGGTTCCTGTCAGTAATGCACCGTCAGGATTAGCAATTGCCGCGGCCCACATTCCAGCTGTACCAGTAATCACACCACTTTCAATAGGTCTACCCAAACTATCATACTCCGTGTAAGACACTTTGGTATCGCTTTGTAAAGCATTTTGAGAATAGCGTATCTGCCCATCTTTACGGTAGGCAAAAGTACTAGCACCTTCATCTGGACTTGACACAGCTGTCACTTTACCTAATGTATTGTAGGTGTAAGTTGTGGCTAAAGTATGTGTTGGCGTAGCCACAATTGAAGTATTGTTTTGATAACCCTTGGGTTGAATGGTTTTACTCAAGCGTCCTGTTTTATCATAATAATTTAAAGCAAAGTCTGCATAATTGACTGTATAGGTCACTCCTTTTGCTCCGGTACTATAGGTTACTCCACCACCAGTAATATATGCTACTGGTTCTGCAGTAGGCATAACAAGGGCTTCAATTCTATAAAAATTACCTGCTGATAAACTTCCTGTGTGTAAAGCACCTGTTTTTAGGTTGTATATTTTATAATCAGAAGCAGAACCTATTAATGCTGCTCCAGTAACTCCTTGCGGAATATGTACATCAATAAATCCCTGTGTCCCAATTAACGATACCACAGGATAGGCACTGCCTCTACCTGAAGTACCAGTAGCCAAAACGTTACCTTCCCCATCTGAGAAACTCACGTTTTCTATTCCATTAGCGTCTTGCACTACTGTTTTAAAAAACTTGGTCACTACTACCACTCCTTGTGACTCTATATCACCATCAAAATAAGCTGCACCAAAGGCATAATACATTTCTTGAGCGGCAGGAAGAGTATAGCTAAATCCAGTCTTCCAGTCCCCGTTGATTTTATTTCCTCCAATAACTTTTATGGTATTTCCCGGATTCAAATCATCATAAACAACTTCGGAAAAAGGATGCGTGGCTGTCGCCTGATACGGCTCAGCAGTGTTGGCATCGCTATAATATCCATATAAATTAGGCTGAGCAACATCTTCATTTACGATAGCTGCAGTAGCCGTAAAACCTTGACCCGCTGTGAAACCATCTGTCAAAATAATTTGGGGTGCTTTAAAACTAACCGTTGTACCGGCTGCAATAGTTGCAGAAGAAGTTATACTTTGGGTTGCAATACTATTTAGATCTGTCAAAATTGGACGGCTCAAAGTAAGCGTAGATGCAATACTTGATGCATTTAAAGAACCTGCAGGACGTAAAAAACTTGTTTTTTCGAAAGAATTTGAAGACGATGGCGCAATAAATGACGTTCTAAATGGTCTCCCTTTTTCATCAAAAATAGTTTCGGTACCCCAAACCTTATTGTTTAGAAAATCTTTAGATAAACTCACATCTGATTCCCCCAGGTCATCAAAAAAAGTTCTTGATGAATTCACAATATTTCCATTAATATCATACGCCATACTATGAATCCAATGATTTTTAGAATCCGAAACTTGTAAGTAATTACCCGCAGGTTTCAAACATTGTGTATAAACTGGAGGACCATCGGAGGCAGTTATAAAACCATCACCATCAACATCAGCAAACCAATCCGTATTTGGGTTTAATGATTTATTATTATCATCACAATCAAGATTATTTAACACATAGCCTACTGGAGGATTGCATCCTTGACCAAATACTGTTTCATTTACATCTCCAAACCCATCATTATCTTTGTCACGATAAAACGTTGTTACTGCTCCAATATTAGAATCACCATCATTACAATCAGAGTTGTCTAATACATATTGATACGGCGGATAGCAATTTAAATCAGGAGTAGGATTATTTGGGTCGCCTAAGCCATCACCATCACTATCTAAAAAAAACACTCTCGGAACGTTTACATCAGGATTGTAATCATCACAATCAAAATCATTATAACTATAAGCTGTTGCAGAACAATTACTGTAATTGTAATCATAATATCTACTTGATGGATAACCATCACAATCATTATCTTCATACAAATCTTGAGAATAAATCTGATTTGCAGAAATAAAAAAAAGTAAAACAAATATAATTTTTTTCATAACTATATATTAAAGATATTTATTATTGTATTTATTAGTTTTACTCAATTTAAATCCACCAATAATGTTATTTTCAGGATCATCAAGAACTTCTGAATACGTTTTTATTAATCTTCCAGCACCATCATATTCAAAACGTGTAGCTAATCCATTATTCCCGATAATGTGTATCAATTCATCCCATTCATTGTACACGTAACCTGAAATAGTTGATGCCACAGGTCGTATCATTAAATCATCTAAGTAGACCACAGTGCTATTTAATGATTTAACATTAATAGAACAATCAGAAGATCCAACATGTACAACAGCTGACTTTAAAACCCAATCTCCAGCGGTATTACTACTCGTAAAATAAACATAACTACTATTAACATACAGTCCAGCATTAACGGCAGCGCTTTTATGAACCCAAACCGAAACCTTATATTTGCCAGCTTTATGTTCATTACCTTTCATAAATACACCAAACTCGGAACTAGAAGTAGCTTCAACAGAAAGTTTTCCCGAATGAGCATAAAGAGTAGTTGTTTTGGCATTGGCCATTTTAACATCTGGTTCTAACCATTTAACTCCTAAAACATCAGTTGTGTTTTCTACACCGGAATAAAACATTTCGTTGTATCCAGCATTTCCAGTAACCATAATCTTAGTCTCATTGTCACCCATCTTTGAAGAAGCTTTATTTCCATTGATATCTTTCATTTCTAAAGGCGCAGAAAAATGATCGTATAAAGTAGTTTCTGATATTTGTTTCCATTGCACAGGTTGATTGACATCAATACCTACTCCCGTAGGTAAATCCCAATTAAAATTATCATCAATACCACCATAATTTAGAAAAATTCCATCACTATCTTTTGCACCATTCCATGTGTAAGACTTATGCTTTCTCCAGATTTTTTGATTTATAGCTGAAGGAGAACTTACCTCACCTGCTATATCTCTATAATTCCATAAGTTATTCCAAGTAGTGATTCCTACCCCTGTTACTTTCCAAGTATTGGATGGCTTGTCTAAAATATAAGAATACTCAGCAGCGGTTTGTGATAACATGTTTTTATTGGTTGGGTTATCTACTTTAGATCCCATTTGGGGATATTTAATATAAGCTGGAATTGATTTAGTTTTAAAAGTTTGTCCAGTGCTAGAGGTATAAACCTGTTCTTTTGAAACTCCCGAAATTAAATCATAATCATTAAATTGAGTGGTATAAGTGTAGCCATCTTTACGTTCGGTTGAAAATTTCATAATATTAGGATATTTAATTCTGGTAGAGGAATTAATGATCCATTTATCTTTTATCGTGCTCGTATTCGTTAAATAATCTACCGTTTTATAAGTTTGATAGGATTCTTTGCTAACTCCCATATTGGTGGTATTATCATCCATCCCGTAATATGCATTACTAATTTTACTGAGTTGTTGCCCCTTCCCATTAAAAGTAGCAACTTCTAATAGTTGTCCTATAGATGCCAGATTATCTTTCACAACAAAAGAACTAATATTAACATCTATGTTAGAAGAATTGGTTGTAGGGTTTTGTTTTGTTTCTACTATTTCATAAAAATCTCCATATTTAATTTTGTTAGGATCTTTGCTTTTCATGACATTAAATTTATATCTAATTTTACCTTCTGGAAGAACTCCTTCTTTATGAGAACTCATCGATACATATTCATACATTACTCTAGGGGCAGGCAATTCTGCACTGTAAGGAACTTCCTTGGCTACATTTTGAGAGTACGGAACATAACTCACATATCCTACGCCATCTTCGTTCTGGCCGTATTTGTAATCGGTAATGAAATTATTTATACCATCGGAAACCTTTAAACTGGCAACACGAGGACCGCCATCAGAAGTTGGAATATTCCCAAGAATGTATTTTGCACTAATAAAAGTATCACCAAAGCCGTAATAACAACTAGAAGTCATTACATCGGATATACTTTTAACTTTATATTTGTTATTGCCAAAGTTTTGAATTACTATGGCATTACCATAACAGCTTCTTACATTTATATATTCCATAATGGAGCGCCCAGAATCGTCTCGACCAACGCTACACAGTTTCTTAACCTCATACTTTAGTTTAAGTATACTTCCGATTTGAATTCCAAAATTATTGCTAGATTTAATGTCAAATGTCATTTTATTTGAACCATCTACGACTACATTATCCAAGGTGTAATTGTTATCTGTATTTTTAAATTCAATTTCATGAGGTGTAATACTAATAAATTTATTACTCTCGTAACCAATATTTATAGTACCTCCTTGAGGAGTGGTGATTTTATTTAATGAAAAAGTCTCTGGTTTACTTAACGGATAACCCCAGCCATCTTTATTATCAATATTAAAAGTATTAGAATCATTAATATAATCGAACTTGTAAGGAGGTAAAACACTTGCAGCTCCTTTACCTTTGAAGTCGACACTTTTTAATGTAAGACGATTGTCTCCAGGGACTAAACTATTATCATAACTAAAATCAATTACTTTTACAGCTTTTGAAATACAACCCTGCCAATTGTCGTTTGAATCTAAAATATTATCAAACATATTATATTTTGCTGTTTCTAAACTTTTCTCACTGTTGGGATATCCAATTTGCACATATTGATTGTTATCCAATCCAAACGTTTTACTGGTAGAATCATCTATGTTTTTTAATAAAATAATCTTGTCTAACTGTAATTGTTTTTGAGAAGGTACTGTAAATCTATCGATATAAGGATTATTGTTAGGTCCAGCCCCTTCCAAATGATTCACTGAAAAATATGACCACTTTTCAGATGGAGCATCAACACGTTCACTTTTAATAAAAAGGGCTGTATGACTTCTAGTTTTAACTTTATCAAGGTAATATAATTGCTTTCTACCACGTATCCATGTTTTAATATTTGGATCAGAGTCGTCATTAATATAATCTTTTTTATAAGGTGATTTCCATATAAAAGCATCTGTCCATTTCCCATATTCAAAACTAGTCCAATACCCCAAATCCCCATTGCCTGCAACCCCATCACCATTATCAACAAAATCTGAACCAGTAACAGCCGTTAATAACCAATGGGTTGCAAAAGGTTCTAATTGTCTTTTCTCAAAATATGATTGGGATTCATTTGGTCTCTCTGGAATTACGCCAAAGGTTCTGGTGATAACTTCGTGATTTAGTACGGGTAGAGAATAATGATAGGTCTTACCATCTACAGTTGTGATTTTGATAGCTCCTATACCATTTTTAGGTAAAGTACTTCTCTCTGTCCCTATAAAACCTCCTTCCAAAAAACCATTTTGTTTTAATATAGTATTATTAGTTATAATCTCATTATTAGTAAAATATTCTACAAAAGTACTAGTGCGTCTCCTTTGTTTTGCCGCAGTTTCTACGCCATTTGTGTAATGATTTAGAATATTAGTATTTGATAAACTAGTATTGAAAACTGCATCAGGGACATTTGTATTTAGATAACTACTAATTTCATTATCCAAATAAAAAATCGGTTTATTATCGAATTTCGCATATTCAGGAATCGCAGATGTATTTGTTAATTGAGTGGAATAGTTCAATCTATAGCCTTCTTTATTTTCTTTACCCGGTAACCCAAATAACGCTCCATTTTCGTAGAGGGTAGGAGACATACTTCCAGAAAGACCTTGTGCTTGAATATTATATCTATCATACGAGGGGAAATCAATATTATTATTTAAAGCATTTGAGTTTTTACTTAATTCACTATTTAAAATAGGAGTTTCAGTAATGTCCATAAAACCATTTGTAGCAGTTGTGCGCGTTCTCGTTTCCCAACGCCCGTCTTGAAGCTCGTGACTATTTAAAGGAACCCATACTTGATATGTTGTCGTTAAGTTTTGAACACCTTTATTGAAATATATTGGACCAGAAACACTATTATTCTCATTTTTGGACATCCAATATTTGAATGTTTGTTTACCAAAAGATAAGCTAAAAATACCTATTGCAGTTGGAACTATAATAGGTATCATCCATCCACTTGAACTAGTGTTATAATCTCCCATACTAATATTGTTATTAAATGAAACGAACATTCCTAAGCCAGCCCCTCCGTCAATATTCTTGCCGGTTCTATTTGTAACGTTACCAGTAACACCTATTCCGTTTGAGGATAAAGTAAAATCTAACGCAAATGAATTATTCCCAGATCCTGTATTTAAACCAACCGATGTGCTTCCATTTGTATTGTATCCAACTGAAAAACCATTTCCATTGGAGTTAAAACCAGCATTAATTCCAACATCTCCATTTGAGCTTACACTAGCTCCATAGGAAAGTCCTGCTCCTGCTGAAAAACCAATACCTACTGAAGCACCGTCTGTTCCAGCTGTAACACCAGCAGTTATACCTGATTCACCAATTTTTGGACCATAACCAATGCTTACTGATCCTCCAAGAGCCTGATCACTGCCCCAGTTAAAATTTAATCCTACCGAAGCTCCCTGGAGAGATGTAAAACCCATTGAAATAGAATATCTTTCAATTGTACCTCCTGAGTCATAAAAATACTCATTAAGATGTGATGCGTTATAATCATCTGGATACCCATTAACATTTCTATTAATAGCTCCTGGATTTACGTTCCACCCAAGACCTGTCCAAGATGATTCCTGATCCATAGCTATTCCCGCATGGTACCCTAAAGCAATAGGATAGCCTCCTTCAGGACTTGGAACATTGAGCAATGGAAGCACATAACTGTATTGTCCAGTTATTAAATTTACCATGTCTGTCGCATCAACAGGCTCAAAACTAGCTGCCTCTGGAGACTTAGGCCCATTATTAGAAGCGAATAAATTATTAGGAACTAGTGTAGGAAAAAAAATCAGCAAGAAAATAGTTGCTATAAGTCTGTGTTTTTTACGGTATCTGGTTATCATAGATTCTTAAAATTGCAATTGGGGTTCTTTTTGTAACGCTTTGGAGTTTAATTTGAATTTGATGTCTCCCGTATCAAGTCCTAAATCTTGAATAACAAAATTGAGGTGATCTTGGTTTAGATATTTAACATCACGAGGATACACTATGAGTATAGAGGTAGCATTGCTCATACCATACATTCTGGGGTAAATAAAATCGGCCATGGCTAGGGTATCTTTTTCAGGAGTATAAACATGAACTTTTTCTTCCATCCCAAAAGCCAGCTCATTGACCATTTGTCCAAACTTAGCTTTGTCCCTTGCAACGCCATTCAATAGCTCTTGGTTATTCTTGGACATGGACAAATTAAAATACATATACTTACTGTATTTCTCTCTTAATTTGTCTACCTGACTAGCATCGGTTTTATCCCCAAGTTCTTGTTTTACTAATAGATCTGTTGGTCGGTATTGTAAAACATAATCAACTCCTACAACAGTTTTACGGTAATTATAACCATTGTCCTCATCCTTTAAATACTCATTCATTTCCTCTTGTGTATCAAAAGTTTTGGAACAGGAGGTAATAATCAACAGTAGTAATACTGTTAAAAGACTATTTTTTACCATACTCCGCATTCAAGCCTTTTAATATTTCTTCTGTCAAATCAGTGGATTCATCAGCATACATGATATTTCCACCACCACTGGCTCCAAAGATAATTTTATAGCTATGGCTTTTACCATATTCTTTGATGTAGTCATTAATATCATTGATAACAGTTTGGGTAACCTTTTTATCTTCTTCCTGAATCTTTTTTTGAATAGCTTCTTGGTAGCCGTTAATTTGCTGCTGTTTATTTGATAACAATTCTTGTTTTAGTTTCAATTCTTTTGGAGATAATGAAGTCCTTTCTTTTTCGTAATTTTTTAATTCTTTTTGCCAATTACCAACTAATGAATCTACATTTGCTTTCATTAGATTCGCTTTTTTATCAAATTCGGCCTTAGCAATTTTTGTTTTTTCGTAACCAGTAATCAATTTATTAACATCAACGTAAACTAATTCTGAACTTGATTTAGAAAAATAAAGAGCTAACAAACTTATAACCAGTGCTGCAATTGAAGAATATAAAGGAATTTTTTTCATTTTTTTTAAATGTTATTTTTTTTACAATTTTAGCAATAATTAACAATATTAACAAACTAATTTTTACTTTATTTTAAACTATTTCGTGTATATTTGTAAACCTATTCGCTGTTAAAATGAACACTACATCAAAAAACAAAATACCATCCTTCAACCTACAAGAAATGCTAATCGTGTTGGCTATCATAGGTATCTTATTGCTTATTGCTTTACCTAACCTGATGCCACTGATTACCAAAGCTAAAAGTGTAGAAGCCCAAGTACAACTCAAAGCAATTTACAATGCTGAGAAACAATATTTTTTCATGTATTCAAAATACAGCCAAAACCTAACAGAAATCGATTTTGAAATTCCCAAAACTGTTAAAGAAAATGGCAGTGCCAATTACACTTACGAAATTATTCAAGCTACTACTAACGAATTCAAAGTAAGAGCCACAGCCTTGACAGATTTTAATGGCAATGGAGTTTTTAATGTATGGGAAATCGATCAAAATGGCACCCCAAAACAAACTACTAGCGACTAATGATGCTACTGCTATTACTAACGCTAACATGGGTCACCCTTGCATTAATTACCATACAAGATTATAAAGATAGAAGTGTCTACTGGTTTTTATATGGGTTAGTTGGGTTGTTGGTATTTGGAATTCAATTGATTCAAAACCCTATTTACTCGGCACTTTTTAACAGCTTAAGCAATCTTATTTTTATTAGTATCTTGCTGCTTTTTGCCGCTCTGTATTCTAAAATTCGGTTCAAAAAACGATTAATTAATGAGTCCTTAGGTCTTGGAGACATCCTTTTCTTTATTGCCATTTCTTTTGCTTTTGCTCCTATTTCGTTTCTTATTCTTTTTGTTTTTTCATTGCTATTTTCCTTAGTCCTTCATTTATTCCTAAATCATAAAAAAAAAGCAACAACAGTTCCGTTGGCAGGTCATATGGCGTTGTTTTTTGGAATCGTATATGCGGCGCTCTTTTTTACTAAGGATTATTCCGTATATGCTTATTAATTATGATTGATTTCAACCTCCCCTTTTCTATACAACAACTGGTCACTCCAGAACAAGCTTTTCATTACCGAATTATCCCTTTTGCACTCCAACAAGGAGTTACTGTGCTAAAAACGGATCATCCTGAATTGCATCAACTGCAAATGGAATTGACAATCTTATGGAATACACCTATTGAAATAGTATTTGATACGACCGAGAACATCAATCGTTATTTGAGTACGAATTACAGGCAAACCCAATCCGAAAGTATCACCGAAATCCATTATACTACTGATTTTTTGGAGAAAATCGTGATTAATGCTAAGGAAATTGGGAGCAGTGACATCCATTTTGAGCCTTATGAAAAAAATGCAAGGGTGAGATTTAGACTAGATGGAAAACTGAAAGAACAGTTTAATATTGCTATTGATGAATACCCTATTCTTATTAATAAAATCAAAATTCGAGCACAACTGGATATATCTGAAAAAAGATTACCACAAGATGGCCGAATAACCATACAAACTAACACGGAAGATTTTGATATTCGTGTCTCTATACTCCCCACTTTACATGGAGAGAAGGTGGTGCTACGTATCCTAAGCAAGGATACCAGTCATATAGACATCAATGCATTAGGTTTTACAGAAAATGAATTAACACTGTACCAAGAAAACATACGAAAACCAAACGGTATTATTTTAATTTCAGGACCAACGGGTTCAGGGAAAACGACGACTTTGTATGCTACCTTAAAAAAGCTAAACCTTCCTAATACCAATATACTTACAGTTGAAGACCCCATTGAATATACACTCGAAGGCATCAACCAAGTGCAGCTAAGAGAAAATATAGGACTTGACTTTGCTGCCACCTTGAGGACTTTTTTAAGACAAGATCCTGATATTATAATGGTGGGTGAAATTAGAGACGTTAATACCGCCAATATGGCCATTCGAGCCGCTCTTACTGGGCATTTAGTACTCTCTACCATACACACAAATTCTGCTTGGGCAACTGTATCAAGATTAATTGATATGGGCATACCCCCTTTTCTAATTGCTAGTACACTGAATATAAGTGTTGCTCAGCGATTGATTCGTAAACTATGTGATTATTGTAAAGTTGAAGATGTTATTGATAATAATTTATTCCCGATAGGTTTTAAAGTACCAACTACCCTAACTAAACATCACCGAGCAGTCGGATGTGATCGATGTTATCATACTGGATATTCAGGTAGAAAGGCTATCTATGAACTACTACCTATTGACGTTATTTTATCCGAGAAAATAAAAAACAATCAACTTTCTATTGACAGCTACTTAGACGAAAATAAAATCAATACCCTTAAAAGCAATGCTATTCAATTAATCCAAGAAGGAACTACTTCTGTAGAAGAAGTTTTTTCCTTACTATTATAATTTCATTTATATTCGCCAATAGAACCAACATATTCTTATGAAAAAAATACTTTCTTTATTATTACTTTTATCTACCCAATTATTCTTGGGACAAGAGAATAGAATTCAACAAATTAAAAACAACATTGAAGCTATAAGCACCTCTGAACCGGGGCTTTCAGAAAAAATAAACATTAATATTAAAGAAGCTTCCTTAGCTAGTTTTTTAATAGCCGTAGCAGAAGTACACAAACTCAATATAAGTGTTGCCCCTAACCTAGCCCAAATTAATATTGTTAATAATTTTACTGATGTAAACGTAGGAGATTTATTGGTATTCTTAGCCAAAGAATACAATCTGTCAATAGACTTCTCAGGAACTATATTGGCTATAAAAAGTTATGAGAAACCAATTGAAAGAGAAATTCCTAAAACTATTGAAGTTAGTTACAACAACGATTTGCTTTCCTTAAATGTAAAAGAAGATAAATTATATGATGTTTTTAAAAGAATAACCGAGGTCAGCAATAAAAATCTTGTTTTTACCCCAGGTCTAGAAAACAAGTTACTCACTTCATTTATAATTAATATGCCATTTGATGCTGCGCTAGACAAATTAGCTTTGGCAAGTAATCTTAATGTTACAAAGTCAAAAGATAATTTTTATGTTTTTGAAAGCTTTGATTCTGTGAGTGCTAATGATAACGGGATGGGTAAAACCAAAACAAACAAAAATAGAAAAGGCAACTTCTTCTTTAACGTCCTTGATGCTGAAAAAAAACTATTAGAAGTTGATTTTGAAAATATGCCAATTGCAAATGTGATTTTTGATATCGGTAATGCACTAGATATTGACCTCTTCCTTTCAAGTCCTATGAATAATATTGGTATTGCTACAGTGAAATCAAAAAGCATCACTTTTGATCAGTTGCTAAATAAACTTTTTGAAATTAAACAAGAAACAAAACAAATACCCAACAATCAGCAAAACCAATTTAATCCAACAGAAAACAACAGTTCAACACCTACTGAAGGCTACACCTATAAAAGAAATGGAAATATGTATTTTTTTGGCACCAAAAACCAGTTGGTGGTAAGAAATATCAAAACGATACCATTAATGCATCGTTCAATCGACATTTTAGGGGACCCCTCAAAAGAAGGAAGAAGTGCCGGTAGAATAGCAAACACAAATAACTTTTCAAATTTTAATTCTAACAATAATAGAACTAATAATGATTCGCAACAACAACAAAACAATAATTTTAATTCACCAGAGGAATCTAGCACAAATTCAAGTTCCAAAAGCTCTGAATCTATTTTAACAATAGTTCCTGCTGAAATTACCAAGGAACTGGATATAAAAGTTGATAAAGAATTAAATAGCTTTGTTGTTTCAGGACCTGCTATTAATATTGAAAGATTTGAAAATTTTATTAAATACATTGATAAACCAGTCCCAGTTATCCTAATTGAAGTTATGTTATTAGAGATTAACAAAAATACAACTATAGAGACTGGGATTAATGCCGGAATTGGTGATAAGCCCCGCACAACAGCAGGAACTGTTTATCCTTCAGCCGATATAAATTTAGGAGCACAAACTATTAATAAAATTATAGACGGTTTTAACGGTTTTGGTTCTTTGAATATTGGAAAAGTAGTTCCTAACTTTTATTTAAGCTTAAAAGCGATGGAAAGTAACGGGAATTTAAAAATACGCTCGTCCCCGAGATTATCAACCTTAAATGGACACAAAGCGTTTCTTTCAATTGGCGAAACTACTTACTATGTGGTAACCAATCAAAGTTTTTATGGATCTCAAATACCACAAGCTTCTGAAATAAAAAATTACCAGCCTATAGATGCTGAATTATCTGTGACCATAATGCCTTTAGTATCTGGTGATGGCCAAATTACTATGGATATTAAAGTTATCCAATCTAGCTTCAACGGTCAAAAAGTAGACAAAGATGCACCTCCAGGAATAAATTCAAGAGAATTCACCTCTATTATAAGAGTAAAAGATCAAGATATAATAGTATTGGGAGGTCTTGAAGAATCGGTTAAAAATGACTCCGGGAGTGGCGTTCCTCTACTTTCTAGAATTCCAATATTAAAATGGTTATTTAGCTCTAGAAAAAAAGAAGAATCAAAGAAAAAACTATCCGTTTTAATAAAGCCAATAGTAATTTACTAATGAAAATACCAAAAATAGATACTTTATTAATGGGGAATCAATACATCAGTATTGAGCATTATACTTGTAATAATGTAAACAAAATTGCACTTGTAGCGGTAAAGAAAACGAAAGAAGGATTACTAATCGAAAAAAAAGATAAAGTTCATTACAAAGGAGAGATTGCTGAAAAATGGGATAAATCTCTACCCTATTTTTTAGTTCTAAATACCAATCAAGTCCTCCAAAAAGAAGTACTCTATACCGATCCCTCGGATGAAAAATTAATAAACAAGGCTTTCCCAAATACCAATTGGGAAACTTTCTATTACGAAATATGGAGATTAAAATCCAAAACTATTGTAGCCATAACCCGTAAAAATTACTTAGACGAGTTAATTCAAGAATACAAAAACCAGCAAATTAATATAACAAGTATTAGTCTTGGAACTTGTGCTATAGCTGATTTAAAAAAGTATTCCACTTATGATGAATTACGCACAAATCATCAAATTATAACTATTAACGAGCATGATACTACAATAAATTCATCTCTAGAAGAATTACCCCAGGCAAACTATGCTATTAACGATCTTGCAATTCCAAATGCGCAACTGCTAGCTTTTTCTGGGATTATTAGATTAGTATCTAATTTTACATCTAACTCGGGATCAATCATTACACTAAGTAACTTAAAAAAAGAAGAATACCTTCAACAGCGTTTTTTTTCAAAAGGTTCAAAAATAATACTAGGAGCGTTGCTTATCGTTCTACTTATCAATTTTCTTTGCTTTTCACATTATTATAAAGCCTCTCAAGAAGCTACAGAAAAAATTGCCATCCATAAAGTGGATCTTCAAAACTTAGCTTCCATAAAAGAAAGAGTTAAACTTAAAGAGAGTATCGTTCAAAATGTTTTCTTGAAAAAAGGGTCTCAAAGTAGTTTTTATTGTAATGCTATAGCCCAAATTATCCCCTCTTCCATTCTCTTATCTGAAATAGAACTTAATCCACTTGAAAAAAAGGTAAAAAATGAAGAATCTATTATATACACTGACAAAACAATTCTAATCAATGGGATCACTAAAGACAATACTGCTTTTACTAATTGGATTGAAACCATCGAAAAAAAGTATTGGACTTCAAAGGTGGTTATCACCCACTTTGGAAAGAATGAAAACAACGAAACCGAATTTGGTGTAAAAATCAACCTGAAGTAATATGACTTTTAATCGAAAAAATAAAATACTACTATTGGGTTTTGGAGTAGCACTTTATCTTTGCTATTCCTTTGCTATTAGTAATACCATAACTTATTATAAAGATCTTAAATCTAAAGAAGAAATTATCGAAAATTCGATCCAACTCCCAACACTCATACCTCAATTAAAGTACAAAGAAAAACAATTGGACAAGTATTTAAACGCTCATGAAATCAAAACAAAAGCTTCTTTTCAAAATGAGTTATTAAAACAGTTAACCCTTTACACCAATCAGAATCATGTTAAGATAACCGATTTCAAAGCTCCACACCAAGTTATCAACAAAACCAATAATACAACAACCAGTTATATTTTTTCACTCGAAGGCACCTTTTCTAATTGTCTAAAAACGATCAATACTCTAGAAAACAAACCGGAATTAGGCGTTGTCAAACATTTACTCTTTGTCAAGAAAAAAAATTACAAGACCAACAAAGAGGAACTTTATGTTGAAGTAATTCTACAAAAAAATAATTAAAGACAAATTTAAAAACGTAGCATAAGAAATAAATAATATTACGTTGCATTTAATTTACTCATTTCACTTGCCTTAATACTATCTTTAACCTGTCAAAAAGGTAAGACGTGTTAGTAAATCTAAAGAAATTTCAAAAGTGATAAAAGTTACTAAACCAAATGTTTTTTCTCCAGATACTTTAATTATTGGTTCCGTAGGATCACGAAAATCTACCTATTTAAAGAATTTCCAGCTTGTTAAACTAAAGGAAATTTTTAGTAAGAAAGATTCGCATTGATTTATATAGATTATGAGAAAATGGGGCATGGAGGAAATCCTAAAGATTTTTTGTACAAATGATTAAATGAGTATTTACTTGTAAATCATAAAGGTAACTCACTTGCCACCGATTATGAGACAGTAATTGATCCCGTATATAAAGCAGAAATTAGGGCTTTAAGTAAAGGCAGATGCATTACATATCAAGAATAAAAAGAAGTTTTATGAAAAGATAATTGAATTTATAGACTGAGACTTTCAGAAAGTTGAACCATTTTTGAGAAAGTGTACAGGTATATTTCCTCTAAATAGTTATGTGTAATTGTTATTGACAATGTAGATCTGTATGAAGGTGAAATCCTTGAAACAAAAATTTTTCTGATGCAATTTCGATTTAAAAAAAACACTTAAATCTTTAGTTTTGGTATCAATTCGTGATTCATCTTTTAAAACGCATAAAGATAGTTTAATTTTTAAAACACACTAAATCAATATTTTAAATATTAATCCGCCTATATTTAAAGATGTATTATCAAAAAAGTTGAACTACGTCGCTCGAATGTAATTTTTATCTTTTACGTTACCTTCAAATTAATGCAAGCATTGATTAATCTGAGGTGAAATTAAAAGATATTACTGAGTTCATTTTCAAATTTTGAAGCTAATAAGGAATTTGTGCAAACATTAATAAATAGGCTTTTAGCTAATAATTTAATTCATACGAATGAAAAGCATTTAGATAATCCTAAATATTTTATTATACTTTACGGAAGTTATTATGTAAGCAATATGTGTAAAATGTTTGTTTATATTAAGACTGTTATGTAAGATACAAATGTCTTTGAGAGGGACATTTATAATAAATTATGTGAAGTTATTTATTTAATTGAGCAAGCAGGAAATTGGCTTAAACATATGAACTAAAGGAAAAGTAGATTGAATTTATTTTTTAAATATTAATAAGATTCTGAGGATATTCTTGCAAAGGAAATTGAATTAAAAGAATTCTTGTTAATCACAAATATTGAAAAAGATGTACATATTGAAATTGATAATGCCATTAAGTAAATAGTGTTTCGTGGCAAATTAAAATAGCTGATCATAACTGTTTAAAGGCTAAATAAACCTTGGTATTTAAACCAAAAAAGGGGTATATATGAGAAGGGTTGTTTCGCTTTATGGATTTTATTTTATACAGAATTTATTACACAATTATAATTGTATAGAAATAATTTCCTTAATTTTTGTGGTAAAAAATGGTCAGCGTTTTTTCCAGTTTCATTTGCCATTGGCGGTCTAGTGATTGGGTGACGAATTTAATTTTATTGGCACCGTAACTTTTATTCATTTTTCTATCACACTTATTAAAGGCTGATGCTTTGGATTTTAGGCACTGTATAAAGCTAGATGAGTTTCTTTATTTGGCGTAAATCCCCTCGGTATAATACTTGCTGTTTTGTAGCTATAAATTCATATAAAAAACACTTTTAGGTCTATTTGTGCATATAATTGAACAATATTATGGGGTGTATAGTAAAATCCGTGTTGCGGATAAATAGATAGACTTGCGATATGTCAGTAGAAAAAAATAACATTTTGTACTACTTAAAAAAAATCAATTTGTATTGATAAACAATACAGCAAGAACTAAATTGTTATTTTACTTACGGATTTTAATAAACTTAATTGATTTTTCTAAAACTATGGAAATAATTCTTTTCATAGTTGAAAAAAGAGCGGTATTTATAATGAAATACCACTCCTTTTAGACTAATTGTATGATGTTAATTTTTGAGCTTAGGAGGATTCTTTCCTCTATTTATGACAGATAGTTTTACTTGACCATTGTGGATTTATTTTTGGGATAGGTTTTGAATTACTCATTTCGTTTAAATTATTGTTTTTTTTAACCTATTCTATTTGCTTTTCGGTTACCGCATTACAATATTAAGCTGATTTGATAATTGGTTTCTTCCAATCATATAATCCGCCTCGTTCTTCAAATTTATTAAAGTCATATTTCATCTCTGAAATCGATGCTTTGCAACCAAAAATTAATATTGGTTTGCTGTAAACGTGTGTTCCTGTACTATTATCAAAAAATCTACCGGCAGGGTCAACCATTGCATAACTTCCTTTCATTTGTTCATTGTTTTCAGGAACAATAACTACATCTTTAATTGTGAATTGATGTCTACCTATAAATTGATGAAAATTATCAATTGATATTTCCATGTTACTAACTTTATTGTCATTTTGACCTAAAATTGGTAATACTTGAAATATTTTCCATCGTTTTGGTTTTGCATGTTGAATAAATTCTATCATGTTTTCATTAACATTTTTTGAACTCACAACAGTGTTTATTTTCAGTCCATAACCATAGCTTTTAATTTTGCTAACAAGCTCAAAATACATTGATTTTTTTATTGGTCGTTTACCTATAATAGCTCTGCCAGTTTCTATGTTCGTATATTCAGATAAACTGTCCACGCTCAATGTAATCCAATCTAAATAACTTTGATTATCATTTAGAAAAGTGTCCGTTAAATTACTCCCATTAGTAACAATCATGGTAGTTAAGCCCACATTTTTAGCTGTTTGAATTAATTCGGGCAACCATGAACATAAAGTTGGTTCTCCTCCTGCAAAAGTTATTTTTTCAAAGCCAAAATGAGCCAACTGTTTGACTAATTCTATAGCTTGTTCACGAGGTAAATGACCTTTTGGTAAAATAGATTTTTTCACATCTTGAAAAGTTGCGAAACAAAAGTGGCAACGCATGTTACATGGTTCCCATAAATGAAAATTGACTGCTGGTATCATAGTGATTTTTTAGATTTTGATTCAGCAAATCTCTATAGAAAGTTTACCCTAAAATAATGTAGGATAATATCAACTTATTGTCAGTAACAACGAGTACAAAAAGAGTAACAAAAGCAGTTTATTTTTTTAATTTCTTAATCAATGGTTGGTAATTTTCAGAAACTTGAAGTTGCTTTGTTTCTAATTTTCCTTGACTTGTAAAAACTTCTACTTCTATCGATTCGGTACTTTTGTGATAGGCCTTAATGTGTTTTGAGTTTACACGAAACGATTTGTGAATAGTAATAAAATTTGCATTTAGCAATCCTTTTTCTTCCATTTTAGAAAATGAAAAATCGATTAGATTTTCGGGTTTACGATTATTAAAGTGAATTAGTTTGTTGTTGGACTCAGAGCCGTTATTTTTATCTGTGGACAGGTAAACGATACTATTAATGGCTATTTTATTGCGCTTAGTTGCTCCAAAATCCAAATGGATGAATTCTTCTTTTTTAAAAAGTTCTATCTCCTTCAAAAAGCGTTGCGTAGTTTTTATAAATTCTTGGTCTGTGAATGGTTTTGTGATATGATCCACACAGATATCGTAATCTCTTTTCAATCTTTCTATCTCTTTAATGTATTGCGAAGTATTACTGCTCACAAACATCACTGGTAATTTCAATTGAAAGGCTACTTCAATCCCTGTCATGTAGGAATCTCCCAAGTTTATGTCTAAAAATAATATTTCTGGTTGTGAAGTTTTTATATCCTCTAGAAATGTTTTTGCAGAAACACAAGAAGACACCACCTCTACCCTACCAATACTTTCCAGCATTTGCTGGTTTAGTTGTAATTGTTCTTTATTATCGTCGAGTAAGGCGGCTTTAATTTTTACCATTTTCTAATTCTTTATCATTTCTAATTCTACTTGGACTTTAATGGATATGCGAAAAGATTTCATATTTTTGATTTTTTACATAAACAAAGCAAAAACATGTAAATTATTTCTTGTTTTTACTAAAAATAAAATATTCGTTTATCGCTACAAAAGTCAATAATTATTCAATCAATACTTGTTATTTTTATGTCATTTTAGCAATTGAATTATTAGTTGTACTGAATTACTATTTTTCAAAAACAAATTTCTCAAATCCACCAAAAAATATTTATTATCCATTTTCAAACTCTTCTAGCCTCGATATATTATGATTGTGACTCTAACTTATCACAACGAATGATTTGTCATCAAGTATCTCATTTTTATTTTTTCTAATTAGGAAATACAATTATTTAAACAAAACCACTTCTAGCTCTCTCTTTAATTTTGATCTGAGTTCCTCAAAATTATCAAACAACTGTTTATTATCTTTTAATGATTCTGAGCTAATTTTTTTATCAATAATGCTCAATTTATAGGTTTCTATATTTACAACAGTATCAGTAGCAAGCGCATCTTTGATTTCAATCGAATTATGATTGGTATCCTCATCAGAGCGAACCGTTTTTGGGTAGAATAATTTGATCTCAGTTATTTCGAATCGAACAGCATAAGCCAACATCTGATATAAATCTGATTGAGAGATACCTTTTTTAGCATCGCCAGCATCAGAATAAACAATCTTATATTTAGTATCAGCAATTATTTTTTTATCGCCTAAATCGAGTATTAAATCAGGTTTAAGTCCAAATGATTTGGATTCATCTAAAAAAGTTCCTTTCACTTGTCCTTTTGGATTCACTCCCTCAATTTCTCTATCAATAAATCCAAAAAGAAAATCTTCAAAAACATATTCCATTGGAAGCAAAAAAGCAAAGAGTTTTAAAGAGTTTTTATAGTTGAAAGAAACACTATTTTCCAAAAACAATACACAATAGTCCCTAACGGTTTCAAAACTTGAAAACATTGGATTGAACACTATTTTCTTGCATTCATCGGCTGATATAACTGCATCACTGACTTCATCTAAAAGGAATAATATATCGTATAAATTACGTTTGTTTTGATTGTCTTTTGTAGCTGATAGCAGCAGGTTTATAACTTGTTTAATACATTGATTGAAATTATTGTCCATTTCAAAAGAATCATAAACGCAACTTACTTTGTGGTTTCTTCCCCTAGAAAGATTGTTTGTAATATAACTGTCAAAGTCGATTCTACCTTTAACAAATGAAAGTTCGTTTTCGACCTCAACATATTTTTGGTAAATAGAGGAACTCAAAAGTTCTTTGGTGTATTTGCTAAAAAGATAAATTAATATTTCAAAAAAATCAGACTGTTCATTACCGAGACCAGTCTGATAATTGGGAAATTTTAGCTTTCTACAATAGCTCAACCACCATAAGACATGGGCATTGATTGCTTTTACATCATGTAATGAAGCTTCTTTTGCGGCGTTGTGGAAAATCTTAGGTAATAAGTTTACGGTTTGATCTTCAAAATGTATGACACCAACATATTTGTTAGATTTTAATTGATTTGTTTTGTGAAGGAACTGCAAAAAGTGTTGCACCTCTTCTCGGTTTTCATCTTCATTGAAATAGCTTGATTTTTCTCGTTTGTTCCAAATATCATCCAAGAATACTTCAAGATTTTCGAAATGCTCCTCAGGGAAGTCTGCTTTATTTTGATATTCAAAGAGATTAATCATTTACACAATCATTTTTAATGGCCAACCGCCAATATTAATATTTGCCTCTTTAAAAATTTTAATTACTTCCTCCTCATTATTCATAAAATACTCTAACAGTAAGGGAATAACTTTCTTATTGACTGACTTTTCTAATGTGTAATCATCTCCCATGAAATAAGCATGTCCAATTGTAAAATCATATCCTTTTCTTGCTTGAATTGCTTTATTCAATAATGATAAAATTACACTATCATGAACACCCTCAACTAGTGGATCTGGATATTTTGGAACAAACTCAAATCGCCTTCTCAATGCAATATCCAATAATGCAATTGATTTATCAGCTGTGTTCATCGTCCCAATAATATATAAATTGGAAGGAACAATAAAAGGATCTCCTGAAGGTAACGTTACTCGCATGGCTATTTTACCTTCTGAGCGTTTATCTTCTTCGATTAAAGTGATTAATTCTCCAAAGACTCTGGAAATGTTGGCACGGTTTATTTCGTCAATGATAATAACGTAGTTCTTACGCTCAATAGCCGTTAACTGAATCTTTCCTTTTTCTAAAAGCAAAGCTAGAATAGGATTGTAGTACGGTTGCAAGCCTCCTAAAATAATATCATTAACACCATTATCATACATCTTGCGCAATGTATTGATGCTTAACGTATGTTCTGAATTTCCAATACTTTTTCTGAATTCAATTGATTTTTCACCTACATCTGTAATAAAGAAAGATGATTTTTTCATTTTAATTTCTATTTCTTCGATATCACCATCACTTAAAGGTTGGATCAATTCTTGAAAAACAACATCAAATGATTTTTTGGCAGCGGCAGGATTTTTTGAAGCTTCCAAATTTTTATACGCTCGATCAGCTATTCTCTTAAAAACCCCATCTTTCTTTTCAAAACTGAGTTCTTTTCCGTTTTCAGTATCAGGACGTATTCCTTGAATAAAATCTTCGTAACTGTAATTTTGATGAAAGGTGATAAATTCGATTTGGGTACCAAGATTGTTGTTAAACTCAATTAAAGCATCTGCATAGGAAATTGTTTCATTATTTGTAACAATTTTTGCTGCTTCCAGAACAGTGTTATAGGTTTTCCCTGTTCCTGGTGGGCCATATAGAATTTGATTTTTAGGGAAATTTAAAACATCTGATGGACCATTTTTTGTTTCAATAGTTCCCAAAGGTGGCTTTTGATTATTATCAAACCATATCGATTGTATGTGTGCTTTATTTGAAACTTCTTTTATGGTATCTTTAATGTAAGAACCTATCTCTACTTCAAATGGTTCAAAATCTTCTTCCCATTCTATTTCTAGAGTGTGACCATCATTTAAATTCTTTAGAACAGTCCCTCTAGCTTTGATCTTCATTACAGATATTTTTCGCTCTCTAACGTACGCTGATTTAATTGCTATATGACAACCCTCCGGTACTTTATTTACAATATCTACTAACTCAGTCTCAAACCCATTTTTCCAAATACTTTCTTTGAGAAAACGTTCTGTTTGATCCTTTGGTTCAGAATCTCCCCAAAAAGCTCCAACAATATAATATTTGTCATTTACTTTATACTCACAAAAAAATGTATCATAAAAACTTCTTAATCCAAGTTGTTCATTAGTAATTGTTGATGGTAAAACTGCAACTGCATTAGAGAAAAACTCTAACACATTATCCTTCATTCTTGCTCCTTTACCTTTTTTGTCAAGATTATCAACAAATTCTTTTTTTATTGAATTAGCGATGAATTCATTATCTACAAGTTGAAGTATATTGTTTTCATAGATCAATTGAATATCCTCCGAATTATCAATTACATTTTCTCTTTTAATAATCTTTATCGCTCTAAATAATTCTACATTTTTATAGAATTTTGAACTAGATAAATCAGAAACAGAAATATCTTTTAACATTTCCAATTTGAAAAAAGCCTTATTCCGTGCCGACCTAGATGTCATTACAGCTAGCCCTTTAGTGATTTTTAAAAACTTCAGAGCTATTAACTGAGAAACATTAATTCCTAAATTATCACTAAGAATATCAAAATACATACAATCTTTACCATTCTTTTCACCCCATTCTCTAGCTTGCCAAAACTGAATTTTGTCTCCGCCAATCATGTAGACATAATCACCTATTTGTAATTCGCCAAACCAAGAAGATGATCTTTGTGCTGAATAGTAGCCTTCAATTAATTGAACTGTATCAAACTTTTGGGATATTTTTCCGAAAAATATATTCATTTTGTGTTATTTATAAAATTAAAATTCAACTTGTATTTTTTATATATCTTCAAAAATTCAATCCCCCAAATCCATGATAATCTCTTCAATCTCCCATTCAAAAGAAATAATTCCATTGTTCACTGTTTTCATCTTACAGCCAAAACCATCAAAGAAATACTGAAAAGCGATTTGGCCCTTTACTTTCAAAACACCTTTTTGAGTATCTTTTATCTGTTTGAAACGCCAGGATCTCTTAAGTTTTGCTGAATGAAACAGCAAAAACTCAGGATAAATACCTGTTTTTTCAAAAGCAATAGAACCTCCTCTTTGAATCGTTAATGTAATATCTGGAAAACTGTTTTTACTTTTCATAACTACTGACAATTCAATTTACATCATTTCTTCCTTGAAAATTGCTTTTTCAGTTTTATTTAAAATTTCTTTAGTAATAGCTATGTAATCTGAAATTAGCAATTGAATATCATCAAATTTTAAAGGTTTCAAATGAAAATACAACCTTGATTCATATTCCTGATGCATATACTTTTCATATTTATAATTATAATTGAAATCAATTTTCATTAAAATATTTTTAATAGCTTTAAAATCTATCCTGTCCATTTCAATTTTAATTTGAAATTCATTATTAATCAAAATATCTGCAAAAGGCAATAAATCTCTACAAAACAAATAGCTGGAGTTGACTTTATAATTTGAGCTTGGAAATTCATTACTAAGTCTGTTATAAATTTTATTAATATCATCTCGACTAAATTTTAAATTTATTTCTGAAGGCCTTTCAATTTCAGTTTCTTTATTAATGTTATCCAAAATCCTATTACACATAAAAACATAATCATTTATCAATTTTTGAATATCAGTTACATTTTGAGGTATAAAAATATATGATGAATGATGTATTTTATTAATTGTTAATTTTTTCTCGTATTGATAATGATTGTTTTTTATATCCAAATTCTCGAGAACCTTAATCATTTCATCGCATCCTTTCTCTCGAAAATTAAATCTAATTTCAAAACCTTCTCTAAACATTAGATCTCCACATGGGAATAATTTTGAGCAATAAACATATGTTTCTTCTTCATTGATTTTTACATTTTCATACCCAGAGCTGAAAACTTCATAGATTTTCCTGATTTCAAAATCTTTTAAAACCAAGTGCTCTACTTCCTTAATCATTTTAGTAACAGCATTATTATTAGTAGCTTGGGTTGTCCTTACAGGTTTATTTTTTGATAGATATTGACTTATAAAGCCGAGTAGTTGTTGCCTCTCTTCTTCCGTCTCGGTGCTGTATCCAAAATCAATTGAATTGTCATCTGAATATTGAATTAAATTTTGCGAAGATGCAATAGCATATTTATCATTTAAATAAATCTTGGCATGCAAATCTTTAACTAAACACACATTAAGATTAAAAGATTTAATTGTTTCTAAATTTTGAGTCGCATTTTCTCTTGCATAAATCGTGATGTTCACACCTCTATCTATCGCCCTTTGTAGACATTTTTTAAATTTTGACCAATTATCAATATTAATATAAGGTGACACTAAAATCAATTCGGTTTGTGCATTATCTATTAAGGTCATAATCCTAGTCGCGATCTCCATTGGAGGTATAAAAATCATACATAATGTTATTTAAAATTATCAAAATCAATAAATAAAAATTATTTTTTACTCATGATTCATTTATTTTTCTTGGTTTTTACTTCTGTACCCTAAGCCATCATCCCCTTCACAAAAACCTCTACAAACTCTTTCATTTTTGCTATAATTCGATCACCAATTGTTCTGGCTTGCAGGATGCTAGGTCTGTTGTCTAAGCATTGAAAAACTTCATCTTTTATAGGTTCTCGACCGCTGTAGATGTAGGTATCGATTAAGGATTTGAATTGTGCTTTGTCCAAGTGTTCTTCCTCGCATAATTTCACTAATGCCAAGACTTTTTGATCTTGCCAGTATTTTTCAAACTCATCTTCAATAGAATCTCCGTCTTTGATGTTGGGCATATTTTCATCTATGAATTTTTGGATTAAATCTCTTTTGCTTCGCAACTGAATGTCTCCTCCCAATAAATCAATAATGGCTTTCTTTTGCGCTGCAGCAGCGGTTGGTGTTTTCTCCCCTTTCAATTGAGCTAACAATTTCAAGATGTACGCTACGTTGATTTGGTCGGTATGGATTAATTCTAATTCAAAATCAATGTCATCTAAAATTGATGTCTTTTTCTTTTCAGTATCTTGCTTCACCTTTTGGTAGATGTCAAGATACTTGGCTTTGTAGTCCTCGTATTCTTGCTCATCAATACCTAAATCCTCCCAGTCAAAATCAGTGTAGGATTGCAATACATTCATGGCTCGCATCAACTTTCTGAACGCTTGCACAAATTGTGCATCTTCTTCTTCGTTTTTTAAATCATTTACACTTTGATACGTAGGTGTAATTTCTCGTAAAATCTTTAAAGCTTCATCAAACTTTTCAGCAATGGCCTCATAATCGGGCATGGTCACTACTTCAATAGCCTCTTTATTAGAAAACAAAGTGATGGCATCATCAGTAGCTTTTTTAAGGTTTCTAAAAGCCAAAATATTTCCTTGTGACTTCTGTTCTCCCAATATCCTGTTCGTTCTGGAATACGCCTGAATCAAGCCGTGTTGCCTCAAGTTTTTATCTACATACAGCGTATTTACTTTTTTAGCATCAAAACCGGTAAGCATCATATTCACGACAATCACAATATCCAAACGGTCTTTCTCGTGATTGAAGTTTTCTTTTTCGCGATCTTTTAATCGTTGGCTAATATTTTTGAAGTAATTCTCAAACTGTTGGCTGTCCTTGGTCGAAAAACTAGTATTGTACATTTTGTTGTAATCTCCAATGTATTTTTCAAGCTTGTCACGCGTGTGTTTGGATTGATAGGTCGTTGGCTTTTCCGCTAAAACATCAAAGTCAACCTCATCACTTGGTAAATAATCTTGCGCTTCTTCTGAATCTTCATTGGTGCCATAGGTAAAAATAGTAGCAATGCGCAAATCGTGTGCGCCAGCTTCTTTCTTTTGTTGAAAAAGGTCGTAATACTGAATCACATTATCAATACTACTTACTGCTAACAGTGCCGAATAGTCTTTATTGAACGTTTTTTGATCGTGATACGCAATGATGTAATCTACAATTTTATTGATTCTCTTTTCGGAATCCAGAACTTCTTGCTTGTCAATGTCCTCTACTTCTATGTCAATAAAAGCATTGCTCTTATTTTTATATTTCCCCACATATTCAATCCCAAAACGCAAAACATTTTGATCTCGAATCGCATCGGTTATGACGTATTTGTGCAAGCAATTACCAAACAAATCTTTTGTGGTTCGTTTTCCTAAATCATTCTTAGAAGCGTTTTCGGCAAAAATGGGTGTTCCTGTAAAACCGATTAACTGACTTTTCTCAAAGAATTTAGTAATACGATCGTGTGTTTCTCCAAATTGCGAACGATGACATTCATCAAAAATAAAAACGATTTTCTTATGTCTTAAGGCTTCTATTTTGCCCGAAAACCGTTCCGAAATGGCATTGTTTAATTTTTGAATGGTGGTCAAAACCAACTTTGTATTGTCAGTCAATTGCCTTACTAACGATTGGGTATTATCAGTAACATCAACACTATCTTTTTTGAACGCGTTGAACTCATTCATGGTTTGGTAATCCAAATCTTTTCTATCTACTACAAAAACGACTTTATAGACTTCGGGCAATTCCATCAAAATTTGGCTAGCCTTAAAGGAAGTTAAGGTTTTACCCGATCCTGTCGTGTGCCAAATGTAAGCGTTGTCATTCGAGTTTTTGACTTGGTGAATAATCGCCTCGGTAGCAAAAAATTGATACGGACGCAATACCATCATTACCTTGTGGGTTTCGTTGATAACGATGTAATGTGCTATCATTTTACCCAATTGATTTGGGTTTAGGAAAGCCGCTGTAAACTCGGGTAACTCCGTGATGTTTTTATTATTGGCATCAGCCCAAAAGAAGGTTTGTTTGACCGATTGCAATTTATTGTTGGCCAAATATTTGGTATTAACGCCATTGCTAATCACAAACAATTGCACGTATTGAAACAAACCGTGATTGCTCCAAAACGAGTGCATTTGGTAGCGATTGATTTGATTGAAGGCTTCTTTAATTTCGATGCCGGAACGTTTCAATTCTATTTGTACCAAAGGCAAACCGTTGACCAAAAGCGTGACATCAAAACGGTTTTTGTAACTGCCTTCTAATGATATTTGATTGGTAACTTGATATAAATTCTTGCTGTTATCCTCTGCATTAAAAAACCGAACATAGAACGAAGTCCCATCTTCTTTTGTTAATTGAAAGCGATCCCGTAGTGTTTTGGCTTTTTCAAAAACATTGCCTTTGGCCAAATGATTCAAAACGGCATCAAACTCTTTGACTGTAAAAGTGGTTTCGTTAAAAACTTCTAACTGACTTTTAAGGTTAGAAACTAAAGCGTCTCCATCCTGAATTTTGACAGACGCATACTTCAAACCAATCAATTGCTTGATTAAGTTGTTTTCTAGTGTAGCTTCGGATTGG
This sequence comes from Flavobacterium sp. GNP011, assembly GCF_056428925.1. Taxonomy (NCBI): domain Bacteria; kingdom Pseudomonadati; phylum Bacteroidota; class Flavobacteriia; order Flavobacteriales; family Flavobacteriaceae; genus Flavobacterium; species Flavobacterium sp. GNP011. The sequence continues at coordinate 40,418 of NZ_JBWJVJ010000005.1, forward strand.
TGGCTCATATTTTTAATTATGAAATTTATCTTTGTTCCATTTTGAAGGATTCTCTTCTATATAATTTTGAATGGTATCGAATGCTCTTGAATCACGGATAACATGATCGTAAAATCGGGATTGCCAATTAAAATCGGCATGAATTTTACGCATTTCAAAACTACACCTGCCTTTATACCAACGAATGATTCGGGATATATTTTCATGAAACATTGGATTATTATTTCCAGAAAAACCGCCTTTTTTATCAACATCATCATGTAAAGACGCGATTAATCGCGTCTCAACGTGTGCATTTACATTGGCATTTTCCACATTTTCATTTTTAGATGCGATTAATCGCGTCTCTACGAATTTATTGATAATTAATATCCCATGCATATGATTGGGCATAATCACAAAATTACCCAATTCTACAAAAGGAAATTTATTCGGAATTTCATCCCAAATATCATGGGCAATTTTTCCCAATTCATTCAATTGCATTTCGCATTTTTCATCAATCGTATCCCGTAGAGACGGGATTAATCGCGTCTCTACGTCCGCATTGGAAACATCCAATTTGGAAACAACATCCCCAAATAAACATTCCATTTTATCAATGCATATTGTGATGAAATACGCTCCATTTTCGCCATAATCCCAATCTTGCAATCGGGAGGATGGAATTCGATATTTATTTTGAAATTTTTTCATATTTCATTATTATTGAATATCATCATTTTTTATAAAATGATTCATTTTGCTATATGCTATCCAGTACAGACGCGATTTATCGCGTCTCTTTCATTCCCCACAATTCGATTTCGCAATTATAGACGCCATGCTACCGCTGTACAGACGCGATTTATCGCGTCTCTTTCATTCCCTACAATTCGATTTCACAAATATAGACGCGATGCTATCCGCACGTACAGACGCGATTTATCGCGTCTCTTTCATTCCCTACAATTCGATTTCACAAATATAGACGCGATGCTATCCGCACGTACAGACGCGATTTATCGCGTCTCTTTCATTCCCTATCATTCGATTTTATCAATTATAGACGCGATGCTATCCGCACGTACAGACGCGATTTATCGCGTCTCTTTCATTCCCTATCATTCGATTTTATCAATTATAGACGCGATGCTATCCGCACGTACAGACGCGATTTATCGCGTCTCTTTCATTCCCTATCATTCGATTTTATCAATTATAGACGCGATAAATCGCTTCTCTACCATCGCTGACAATTTTATAACGCACAAATAGACGCGATGAATCGCGTCTCTACACAAACATTTGCTGCAACAATCCTTTTTTAAATTCTTGCGTTTTTACCAATTCCCCATTTACCTGTTCTATTTTACCATCGATCCCCGATAAAAAATTGGCGATTTTTTGTTGTTCGGGTAAGGATGGAAAGGGTAATTTAATATCTGAAAAATATTTGTAACTAATCATTTTTCCATCTCTAATACCTTCAAGGTTTTTTTGCAATTCTTTAATGTAAGAACTTGTTTTTAAATATGTTTTGTAAAACAATTTGTTTACATTTTCAGATATTGGTCTTAAGATAATATAAGCAGGACTACAAATTCCCTTATAATTTGAATATTCAATTCCTCCTTGAAACGACCTTAGGCTTATTACAAAATCTCCAATTTCAACTACTTTATAACTATCAATACTTTTATCTGTCACAGAAACTGTATAATCGATTAGATCTCTTGGAATTGCACCATGCTCTTGTGTTATGGCTAATATTGGTAAATCTGAATTATGATTTTTATTAGAAATACTTTCAAAAAGAATATTTCCATTTACTTTTTCCCAATCCGGATATTCCTTTCCATTTTCATCTTTAAACCGCAATTTGCCCGAGAACAATTGTTGCATGACGCCCTTTTTGTATTGTTCTAATAAATCCTTTTTGCGGGACAATTGCTGTGTTTTTTCATCGACCGCACTTAAAAAAGAAGCTATTTTTTGTTGTTCGGGAAGGGTAGGGATTGAAATTGGAAATTGTAAAAGATCAACAACAGTAATATTAGCTTGATTAGCATTTCCTCTAGCAATACTTTTCATGTAATGCTGATATTTTTTACTATTAATAAGACCTATTACATAAGCATTATCAATATTTTTAATATTTTCAAATTTGAGCATATTTTGATTTAACAATCCTTCATCATTATCTTTAATATAAATTCCTCTACCTACGGCTGATTCAATCATTTCAGGTTTTGAACCAACAGTAGTTATTATAATATTACCAGATTTTAATTTATATTTTTCATACAATTTAGATTTATGTTCATCTATGTAAACTTTCTCATTTTCAGTTTTAATAGAGTCAATTGATAAATCAGAAACTCGAACAATTCTGACGCCATTTTCTTGATAATCATCTGATTTGAACGCAAATCCTTTCGTGTATTTTATTACGTCATTGAGTAAACAATTTTTCCATTCCCCATCAAACCCAGGAAATCGCAATTGTGGTACTTTTAGGCTATTCATGACGGGTAGTTTTTTGCGTTAGGGATAGGAACGGCATCCTTTTGTGGAGCGCAGCGGAACAAAAGATAGAGTGGATAGCCCGACCCGCCTTTTTCTGGCGGGGAACGCCCCAATAATCGTGTGTGTATAAAGTGTTATTCATGATTAAAATGGGGTTTCAATTCCTAGTTCCCTACAAAAACCGGCAATGGTAGCATCGGTGGTTTTGCTTTCATGGGCTAAGGCTCGTAATTCTTGGGTTATGGCTTGTAGGTCTATGGCATCTTCCTCTTCAAAGGTGTCTACGTAGCGCGGGATGTTTAAATTATAATCATTTTCGGCGATGGTAGAGACGCGATTAATCGCGTCTGTACGATCGCGGGAAATAGGGGCAATTTGGGAATATTTTTCTTCCTCGGTGCGATTTTTATAGGTTTTGATTATTTTATCAATGTCTTCTTTGCGCAGTACGTTTTGGGTTTTTACTTTCTCAAAATGTTGGCTGGCATCTATAAACAAAATGCTATCTGGATTGTTGCGTTGTTTCTTCAAGACCAAAATACAGGTTGGGATGCTGGTTCCGTAAAAAATATTGGCGGGTAAACCTATTACGGCATCGAGGTAGTTTTTCTCCTGAATCAAATACTGACGAATGTGTCCTTCGGCACCACCACGAAACAATACGCCGTGTGGCAAAACGATGGCCATGGTTCCGTTATCGTCCAGCTGATGTACCATGTGTTGTACAAAAGCAAAATCAGCTTTTGAGCTTGGCGCAAGTTTGCCATAGGCCGAGAAACGATCATCGGTCATGTGCAACGGACTCGCAGACCAGTTGGCCGAGAATGGCGGATTGGCCACGATGGCTTCAAAACGCAAATCGTAATGTTGTGGGCGTTCTAGGGTATCTTCGTTTTTAATGTCAAAACGTTTGTAGTGTACATCGTGCATGATCATGTTCATGCGGCACAAGTTGTAAGTGGTAGGATTCATTTCCTGACCGTAAAAAGCGCTGACGTCTTTTACTTCTTTGGCTACGCGCAACAGCAAGGAACCCGATCCACAAGTTGGGTCGTATACGCTTTTGAGTTTGTCCTTACCAACGGTTACTAGTTGCGCCAAGATGCTACTGACTTGTTGTGGTGTGTAGAATTCGCCCGCTTTCTTTCCTGCTCCACTGGCAAACTGTCCTATTAAATATTCGTAGGCATCGCCCAGAACATCACTATCGGTATTTTCTAAATCAAAATCAATTTCGTCAAGGTGAATCAAGACTTTAACGATCAATTCGTTTTTATCGGCTTCTGATTTACCGAGTTTGTGAGACGTTAAATCCAAATCTGAGAATAGGTTTCCAAAATCTTCTTCACTTTCAGATCCCATGGTACTTTGCTCAATGTGCGTGAGTACTTTGGCTAGATCGCCCAAGATGAAATTGTTTTTTCCGCCTGCGTTGCCTCTGCGTGCTAGTTCTGAAAACAAATCGGCTGGCTCTAAGAAAAAGCCTAATTTGTCAATAGCCAATTGTTTGATTTCTTGCATCAAGAGTGCTTCGTCAGGATGTCCTACTACTTGTTGAAAGGTCAAACCGTCTGGCTGTAGGATAGTGTTGGCGTACAAATCCATTTTTGTACTCAGGTACTTGTAGAAAATGAATCCTAATATGTAATCTCTAAAATCATCGGCATCCATTTTGCCACGAAGGGTGTTTGCGATGTTCCAGAGTTGTTGTTCTAATTTTTGTTTTTGTTCGGCTGCCATGAAGCGGTTATTGTTTTGAATGATTTGCAATTTGCGCTAAAGTATTGAATAAATCCTTAAGGCAAAAGCGGAAACTAGTAAAGCGATTTTCAAATTGCAATAATTCCATACCGTTTGATTTATTTTGATTGTATTTCTGTAAATAAACGATGTTTAAAGTTAGTTTACCATACCCACTTTTAGTGATATTAAGTCACCACTTTTTCTCTCAAAAAACTTTAAAGAAATCATAACACGATGAAATTCAGTTTTTTGATTAATCAAAAGAAGAATTAATCCCAAAACAGATAATTTTTTTATCTGTTTTTTCAAATTAGGAATTCTATATTTGAAGTACAACAGATTTATAATTGCAAAAATCACTAGGTGCTCTATGGAAAACTACAAGCCAAATAGTATCTAAATTATTGAACCCTTAAAATAATTTGGGGTGTTATTTTTATAAATAAGTGCATTCAAACGTCAAATCTGATGGTCTTTGTTAACAGGAAAACAGGTTGAAATTATTACTAATTTTTGTTTTGATCCTGAATATAAAATTGAACACAATTTTTAAAAAACATATGGTTTTATGGCTCGCGAGCCCAGTAAATACATTGAAATTTTACGGTCTGCGCAATTCATAACGCTGAGGTCCCGAGTTCAAATCTCGGTCTCGCTACAAATTTTAAAAATCAAAAAAAATATATTTTAAAAGGTGTTTAAGCAATTTAACACCACTTTTCAATGTATAATTTATTACAATATTTGCAATGTGAACACGGTTAAAGTAGAAGAATTTATGGTATAAGCTAGAGGAATTTAAATCGCCGTTGAAATTATTGCAGCTACTACTAAATATATTACAAAAGAAAGGGTTCTAGATGTAGAGCATCAACTAAACGATAAACCCAGAAAAAGATTTGGTTATAAAACACCAATGCAAGTATGTATAAATAAATTACAAATCAGGAAAAAGTTTCATTTATAACTTGAATCCGCCTACTATTAATTCATCCTCAACCGCAAATGCTAAGCTTTTGCGGTTTTTTTGTCTTTTTTTCAAAATAAGTATTTAAAAAAATAAATAACTGACTGTTAGTTGCTTATGAATTTTAACTAAATTTGATAAGAATCTTAATCCCAAAAATTATGTCAAAAAAAATTCTTTATCTTTTAGGAATTGCACTTACCCTTATTTTAGGTATGTTTTTGTACCAAAACTATTGTTGCAATTGCTGTATGAAGCCTCCGAAATTAGACGACTCAACAATTGTTGTCAATAATCAGAGAACTGGTCTAGTTCCTTTTACTATTAAAGGGAGCGATTTCGACTACCACTGTAATGACAATATTAAATTTGTCAAAAACGAAACAGCGGCTCTTGTGCCCTTTTCTGATTCTGTAGCAATTGGATTTAAAAATCTACAAGCAGTATTGCAATCTAATCCTAATAAAAAAATTAAGATTACAGGTTATGCCACTTCCGACGAAAAAAACACCACTACTTATCCGAATTTAGCCTTAGCTCGAGCTAATGATCTAAAAAAGTATTTAATTTCAACTGGTTTTGATGCCAATTCTTTTGTTTTAGAAGGAGAAATTAAAGATAAATGGGAAATGATTTCAGACACGCTTATTGGTCCTGCATCGTTTAACATCATTGAAAACGACCCCGCAAGCACTAATCAATGGGAGGTGTTAAAAGCAAAAATAAATGCAAATCCACTCATATTGTATTTCAACACGAATGAATCTCGAGAGAACTTGAGTACCGAAGAGCAAACTAAAATTGCTGAAATAGCAACTTATTTAAAAAATGTTCCTAACGCAAAAGTGAGTATTGTAGGGCATTCCGACAGTGTTGGTGCAAGAGAAGCAAACATTGTTTTAGGACAATCACGTGCTGAATTTGCTAAAGCATTTTTAATAAAAAAAGGAATTGATTCAAAACAAATTGAAACCAGTTCGCAAGGTCCAGACAATCCTATTGCGGACAACACAAGCGAAGAAGGAAAATCAAAAAACAGAAGAACAGTTGTTACTATAAAATAATCAAAAACACATTTAATTATGAATATACCATGTATCTTAATACCCTTAATAGTAGGGTTAGTTTGTGCCTTATTAGGCTATTTGTTAGGAAAGTTGTTGTCCAAAAACAATTCCGATTCAAGTTCTTTGAAAAATGATTTGGATGCTTGTTTGCAAAAATCAAATCAATATTCTAAAACTATTGCCGACTTAGAAGCTGAATTGGCAAATGCTAAAAAAGCAACTTCTCAATCTTTTGCAAGTATACCCGATGCTCCTAAATTTTTATTCGATTCCGAATTAGCGGCTTCGGTTTTTGGGAAAAAAATCAAAGAAAATGATTTAAAAATTGTAGAAGGTATTGGTCCAAAAATCGAGGAATTATTTCACGCAGCAGGCATCAAAACTTGGCAAGCTATGTCTGAATCCTCTGTTGAAAAACTCCAAGCTGTTTTGGATTCAGGTGGCGAAAGATTTTCTGTTCACACTCCCGGAACTTGGGCAAGACAAGCTGCATTAGCATACCGAGGAAAATGGCAAGAATTAAAAGATTGGCAAGATAAATTAGACGGAGGAAAAGAATAAAAAACATTATTTTATTTTTAAAAGCTACAACGATACTCGTATTTGTTGTAGCTTTTTTGTTTATTTTGAGTTATTTTATTTGTACATTTTAACACTCCATTTTTTGACAACGATTTCATTAATTGATTTACTTTATGGAAAAAGGAAAAAAGTAACGTTCTACACGCTAAATTGTACATTAAATTTTTCGGATTTAGAATTTTAATTCTTGAAATTTGTAGCCGATAATTCTAACTCAGCTACTACAGGAATGTATACTAAAACCAAAGACTGTAACGATGATGGTGAAATTAGCACAATTACCATTCGAACGTACATAGGAGGAAATACCTATGGTTCCCCATTGTATTTAAAATTAAAAAACTCTGCTGGATCATAATGAGGGAACCTTTCTATTCCGATTAAAAATCAACATAAATTAAAAGTTTAAATCCTACTGTAATTGAATTGAAATAGAACTTTCCAAAATGTTTTTTAAATAAAAAAAGCCCAACATTACTGCTGGGCTTTCGTTTGATATCAAATAGTCTACCAAATTTTAACACGTTTATCAGTTGCTAAATAAAGTGAATCTATTGGTTTAATTTTAAATGCTTCATAAAATTCTGGAACGTTGCGTACTACGGCATTAATTCTGAATTTAGCTGGCGAATGTGGATCAGAAGCAATTTGATTGCGTATTGCTTTTTCACGGCTTTTGTCTAACCACACTTGTCCCCAACCTAAAAACACTCTCTGAATCCCTGTGAAACCATCCATAACTGGTGCTTCTTTTCCGTTAAGGCTTAGTTTGTAAGCTTTAATTGCAATACTTAATCCTCCCAAATCTCCAATGTTTTCTCCAAGGGTAAACTCTCCGTTAAGATTTAAATCTGGAAATACTTTGAAAGCACTGTATTGATCTACTAATGATTTTGTTTTGGCTTTAAAAGCTGTTAAATCTTGTGGTGTCCACCAGTTTCTCATAACACCTTCACCATCAAAAGTACTTCCTTGATCGTCAAAACCATGACCAATTTCATGACCAATTACCGCTCCAATTCCGCCATAATTTACCGCATCTTCTGCTTTTAAATTAAAGAAAGGCGGTTGCAAAATAGCCGCAGGAAATACAATTTCGTTTAAGGTAGGATTGTAATAAGCGTTTACTGTTTGAGGCGTCATTCCCCACTCTGTTCTATCAACAGGTTTTCCTAACTTGTTTAACATTCTATTGTATTCAAATGCTCTAGCTCTTTCTGCATTTCCATACAAATCGTTTTTAGCTACTTTTAATGCTGAATAATCTCTCCATTGGTCTGGATAACCTATTTTAATCATAAATTTATCTACTTTGGCAAGCGCTTCTTTCTTGGTGTTTTCACTCATCCAATCTAGCTTCTTGATACTTTCGGCATAGGCTTTCAAAAGATTTTTAACCATTCCGGTCATGCGTTCTTTTGCTTCTGGCGAGAAATGCTTTTTCACATATACTTTACCTACTATTTCTCCCAAACCACCATTAACACTGCTTACACCTCTTTTCCAATCTTCTTCCTGAGCTTCTGTACCGTAAAGTGTTTTTCCGTAAAAGTCAAAATTTTGTTTGTCTAAAGCTGTTGTTAAATAATTGGAAGTATTGTTAATCAAACTCCATTTAAGGTACGTTTTCCAAGTATCAATTGGCGTGTTTTTGATAATAGTATTTAAGCTTTTGGTATATTCCACCTGAGATATTACGATTGTTTTTTCTTTATCAATACCTGCATTTTTAAGCATTGCATTCCAATCGAAATCGGCCATTAATTTTTTTAAATCGGCTACATTGTACTTGTTGTAGAGTTTTGCAGTGTTTCTGGTTTCCTCTTTTTTCATGTGGCTGGTTGCTAATGCGGTTTCCAAAGCCATGATTTTAGAAGCACTTTCAGCTGCATTTGGAAGCCCAACCAACTGCAACATTTTTTCTATATGTGCTACATATTTCGCACGTGTTTCAACCATTTTTGCATCAGCTTGCAAATAGTATTCTCTTTCAGGAAGACCTAATCCGCCTTGCCAAGTCATTAACGTGTACTGTTTTGGGTTTTTAAAATCTTCGGTAACCACAACAGAGAAAGGCATTGAAACGCCTGTTCTGTTTGATTTTCCAAAATAAGCTGCCAAGTCCGTATAATTTGCAATAGCATCAATATTTTTCAATTCTGGTTGAATTGGCGCAATTCCTTTGGCATCACGGTCTTTTCTGTTCATGAAAGAGCTGTAGTAATCGCCAATTTTCTGTTCGTCTGAACCTTCGGCAAAAGTACCCTTTGATGCTTCTTCGATAATCGCTTTTACATCCTTTTGAGATTGATCATACAAGATATCAAAAGCACCGTAAGACGTTTTATCAGCTGGAATTTTATTGTTTTTTACCCATGTTCCGTTTACATAGGCATCAAAGTTGTCACCAGGATTCACAAGAGTGTCCATATTTTTTTTGGTAACACCTGAAATTAATTCTTCTTTTTTATTGCACGAAGCCATAAGAACGACTGCAGCAACCAAAGAAATTTTTAGATTATTCATTGTTGAAGGTTTATTAGTTGGTTTAATATATTTTCTTACTTTCTTAATTGTTAGTTGCTTTTTTTTGTAATTTGTTACATGAAAAGTAGCAATTGTATTTTTTATGAAATTTAATGAGTGATTTACTTTATTTGAAAATATATTCTCAACTAAGGATTTAAAGATTGTATTATTCTGAACATTTTGCAGTGTAAACAATTGTTATACATCGAAAAAATGCGGTGATTAACTTAATTAGTCGCTTTATACCGTTCCAACTTTTCTCGAGGTGGCGAACTTCGTGACCGTTTATTTACCATTAAAGATAAATATTCTTGCAAAACGCAAACGTGAACTTACCACAAAATTCGCAATTGCGAGAAACGGCTGTGATTTTGATTATGGTCTTCCTTTTTTAGGGAATTCAGGTTTCCAAGGCGGTATTATTACATGCTTTTGGAAATATATTAATGTCCTTTTCGATTTTAATTTTACATCTACGGTATAAGATTCTGGTTTAGAATCCAATGTATCAACAAATACATCAAAACTTCTGTTTAATGATTTTTCTTTTGAGAACAATCTAATTTTATAATGACCGTTCACTTTACCTATGTACTGCAATTTAGCAGTGATATTATTATTTCTATCAATCGGAATTGTAATTGTCTTTGACCATGAATTGATAATGACTTGTGGAGCAACACTAAAATATTTGGTTAGAGTGTCTGGGTAATTTTTTTTCCCTTCTAAGATAATCTCTTTAGTATTCCAGTTTCCTTCTAAATTAATTTCTTTAGACCTGTAAAACGCTAATAATAATATACTTATAATAAAAATAAATATTATTGTTCTTCTAAACCATTTCATTTTTAGGGAGTTTTTTTACAGGCTGACATTCTGTCACTTTGCGGGGTTCGGGATTAAAGATACTAGATTTTTCGGCTAAACACAAATTTCCAAATACAGAACCAACTTTAAATTAAGCCTATTGCCTAAATTGGTTGTAGCGTGTGTTGGGCGATGGTTATTTTAAACTATTAGACATATCTTCCAATAATTTAAAAAAGTCTAAAAGGTTATAATTTCTTCTTTCAATTTTAGATGTTTTCAATAAATATTCACCAACACTCGGAATTGTTAGAGGATTTGTGCCAAAATATGCACGTAAAACCTTTTTGTAATCTTCCAATGATTTTGTTGAATTATGTGCAATGTGGTTTCTTAATGTTCTATAAGTTGAAAATTTAGTTCTATTAATTGTGTAAGGAGTTTTTATAGGAAAGCCATCTTTTAAATATAATTCAGAACGTTCTATAATAGTATCTGGACTATTCCAATCGATAATTTTCATTGAAGATTGTATTAATTTTTCAGCATGAAAAAAATCTTTAGGTTTTAAATATGATTCTATTTTATCATTATTTGCATTTTTTTTCTCTTGAGTATAAAGCAAAAAAATATCTCTTAAAAAATTTTCATACTCTCTAAAAGCACTAAAAAAAACAGATTCAGTTAATAAATGAAGCTGTTTTTTTGATAGTTTATTATTTTGAAAATTTTCTTGATTAATCTTATCAAAGTTTTTTAGTACTTGAAGTTCTTTACTAAAATCATTGTAAGTTGCTGATATTTTAATTCTTTTCTTACTCATTAAGAATTAAGTGAATTAAAGATTTTTTTACAAACAAAATTTGATCTTGAAATTCTTGCAGTCGTATCTGTAGTTCCTCTTCTTGTATAGTCTATAAATTCTTTGTAGTCAGATGGAATGTCTATTTCTTTGTCTTCTGTATATGTGTCAAATTTTAAAGAAATTTCATCAAGTATCACACGAAGTTTGCCTATTGTTTTCTCGTTAATTTTCGCTTTGAAGTCATTATTTAATCCTTTTAAGCCATAAAGGCAATGGCCTAAACTTGTAAATAATGTAAAAAATAATTGAGGTCTTTTCCAATTTGTATTTGCTAATTCAGCAGGTGGATAAATACCCCCTATATAAGACATAATTACATCAAATTTTTCTGAGGCTTCTGGTAAATCATCTTCTTCTTCCTCGTATTTTTTATAATAACTTTCAACACCTTTATTGGTTTTTACAGTATCAATAAGAGCAATGAATAAATCTGCTGTTAATTCAGCTTCTGCCATCCTTGTAACATTAGCTTTGGTTAAAACACTTCCTTCAATATAGTAATTCACATATTTTAACCCATATTCGAATATGTTTTGTTTAAAATAACCAACATATCTTGCATTTAAAATTTCTTGAGGTTGTAGTTTAACTGTATAGGAATTTATTCTCGCAAAAATATCAAGAATATCTTCATAAGGTAAATCAAATAATACATCAACACCTAATTCATATTTTAAAAATTCATTTTGTACTTCAGGAGGAAGGTTTTCATAAGTCTTGCCACTATATTCTTTGTTATGGACTCTACTTATTTTGAAATCACCATTATAAAATCCAAGAATTGTGCGTAATCGTTGTTGACCATCAACAACTACACGTACATTTTTGGCACCTTGTAAATTTTGAGTTATTAAAATTTTAGGAATTGGCTTACTTCTAATTAGAGTATCAATTAGATATGACTTTGCTTTTTCTGTCCAAACAGACCTTCTTTGAAAATCAGGTGATAATTCTAAAAGACCATTATTGTGCCATTCTATGAAGTCGGAAACATTATAAGTACGTGTATCGAAATTTTTCATTTTTTAAAAAATATATTGTAACATTTAATATTTATCAAAATTAGTTAAATATATTCTGATGTCCTTTTTTTCTGCGCTTTTTTATAATCTCGCCCAACTTGTAAATAGACCTAACAATATCAGACATATCACACCAAAACCGGGTTGGCTTCTCTGACAAACGTTATAATTTTGTTTTTGCTAATCTATAATTAAATTATTACAAATAAAAATATTTTTAAGTTTACAATCTTACATGGTTTGTACCCTTGTTCCTTTTATGAAAATCTCCACAAGCTTTTTCATTTTCATAATAACACTGCTGAAGCGGATTATTAACCGTACCCATTCCAATTAGAAACTCTAAATTATTATTCATTAATATAATTTTCTAATCTTCTTACTTTGTGCGCATACATTGTGTACAAAAAATGTAAATCCGAGTGATCGAATTTTATTCAACAAATCTTGCAAATCCATTTTTAATAGGATATAGTTGTTTATATTCTTTATTAATGATGCTTTCACCTTTTTCATTGATAAAAGTAAATTTTTCGTTATTTCCTAGTTTTACCAGCGCAATATTATTTCTGAAAGGGAATGCTTCTTTATAAATATTTGAAATAAAAAAAATTCCTTTTTTGTCAATGTATCCGAATTTTCCATCTTTTTTTGCAACTGCAATTCCGTTACTAAAATCGCCATGCCAGCAAAATTCTAAATCAGGTTGAATAACTATTTGATTTGAGGAATTAATATAACCAATTTTCTTACTATTTGTATCTTTACTAAAAAATGCTAAATCTTCATGAAAAGGATTCAAATGTTTATATTCAAAAGGAATGATTGTTAGATTATTTAGATCAATTGCTCCCCAAAAACCATCTTTTTCTGCAATTATTTTATTTTCTGAAATATTCTTAACTTGATCGTAGATTAAAGGAATGATAATTTTATTATCTTTATTTACATATCCTATTTTTCCATTTTTAACAACCTTCATCAAACCATTTTCAAAATAACCTGAAATTTCATCATAATCAGAAAAAACTAGAAGTTTGTTATTTTGTATGTCATATAAATTTTCAGGATAATCACTGGCTTTTACATTTGTCAAAAATTCTGTTAATCCAGTTGCAATTGATTTTAATTGTCCTTTTTTAAGCTTGTTTTTCTTATCATCACTTACCAAAACAAGATTACTTAATATCGGTTTATACGAAGTTTCAAATTTTTCTAAAAATTGCAGTTCATTACCATTTTTATCTATGTAAAACCATTTTTTACCTTTTTTTACTGACGCAAACCCATTATAAAATGGGAATGCATCGTCATAAATCAAAGGAACAATAATTTTTCCCTTTCTATTTATGAACCCATATTTTTCATTTTGTATCACTAAACCCAAATCGTCTTCATTCCAATAAGTAATTGAATAATCTGGAAAATATTTTGTTTTTCCATTTTTAAACAGTAACCCTGGAATAGAGTCTTTAACAACATTTGCATAATCTCCTTTAAAATCAGATGCATAATCAAATTCCGCAGTTTTAAAAACTTTCCCGTTTTTTGAAATGTAGCCAAATTTTCTATTTTTTTCTTTAGTGTCTTTTGTCATTAAGAAATTTATAAGATCAGAATAATATTCTGCAACACTCTCTACTGGATATGAATTTATTTTCAAAAATTCTCTTTGAAAAACATCTGACATGTCTTTGTTCTGAGCATTTATTGTAATACAAATCAAAAAAAATAATAGTGAAATTTTATTTTTCATATATTCAGTTTTATAAGGAATTTTGGTTACTATTCATGCTAAAGTTCAGGCGCTTGGCGAGGTTGGGTATTGATAAAGACTCATTTTTCGATTATAGGCAAGGTTTTGCATCTACAAAAACAACTTAAAATTAAGCCTAAACCCGCCATATTGCCAAACGCTGGTTTTACGGCCTTATTCTACGTTAATTGTTATTGGGAAAACAAATAAAGTTCGAACTAATTGATTATTCTTTTTAGCGGGTTTCCAATTTGGGCATAATTTAAAGACACGTAAAACTTCTTCGGCAGTTCCATAACCAATATCTTGTGTTATTTTCATATTAGTTAATGAACCATCTTTTTCTATTATAAATTCAATTATTGTTTTTCCTTTCAATCCCGATTTTTCTGGCGCGACAAAATTCTTTCCAACAAATTTATAAAACTTTTCCATTCCTCCTTCGAAGTCAGGTTTCTCATCAACTTCAGTAAATTTGTAAACAGTTTCATTGTCCATTAATTCTTGACAGTAACTATTTGCTGCAAAGGCTAACAAGACAATTAAAATAATTTTTTTCATATAGTTAATTTGGTTTTAAAGTCGTCTTTTATAATGACGCTCAAATTGTATATCCGTCTAACAAAATCAATTACATCACACCAAAACCGGGTTGGCTTGTCTGACAAACGTTATCATTTTGCTTTTGCTAATCTATAATTAAAACAGTACAAATAAAAATATTTTTAAGTATATAATCTTACATGGTTTGTACCCTTGTTCCTTTTACAAAAATCTCCACAAGCTCTTTCATTTTCGTAATAATCCGATAACCAATGTTTTCAATGTCTTTAAGGTTTGTGATTTTCTCATCAATGCATATTACTAGGAAGTTTAAAATAAAAAGTACTGCCTAGACCCAACTCACTTTCAACTCCAATAATTCCGTTTTGTGCTTCAATAAATTCTTTGCTAATCGCTAATCCGAGTCCTGTTCCTGACTTTTGGCTTCCTGGTACCTGAAAATATTTATCAAAAATTTTAGTTTTATAACGGGAATCAATTCCTTTTCCAGTATCAATTACTTGAAAAACAACCTGATTGTTTTCATTTTTAAGTTTTACTATTATGGTACTATTTTCTGTTGAATACGTAATTGCATTGGTTAAAAAATTAATCAAAACCCACGCAGTTTTTTCACTATCCGCTTTTATATCAGATAAATTTTGATCAGTCTCGACAACTAGTTCAATTTGTTTTTGTTCTGCTTGCACTTTTACAGCTTCGGTAGCGTAGTTCATAATTTCATAAGGATTACTCTTTTCTATATTCAGCTTTATATTCCCGGATTCTAACTGCGACAATTCCAACAGTTCCCCAGTAATTTTTAATAACCGCTGACTATCGTCTTTTATACTTTCTATTAATTGCTTTTGATCTTCATTAATGTTACCTGTTTCTGCTTTTTCAAGTAATTGTAAACTTAATTTTATGGATGAAATCGGGGTTTTCAATTCATGTGAAACGGTAGCAATAAAATTGGTTTTAGCAAAATCCAATTCTTTAAAAACAGTAATATTTCTTAAAATAATAACATTCCCAATATCAATAATTTGATCTTCTCCTGTGGGTTTGATGGTAATGTTTATGGTTTCTTTTTCGAAATAACTTTCTTTGCCATCAGCAAAAATTTTCATGGGAAGCGATTTCTGTTTTTCGCTTGACAGATCGGTAATTACTAACGATTTCATCAAATCATTGGTCAGAGCAAGAGTTGTTACGAGTTTACCCATAACGTCCTCTGATTTTAAACCAATTATTTTCAAAGCCTCATCATTTGCAAATAAAATCAAACCCTGATTGTCTAACCCGATAATTGGGTCGTGCATGTTGTTGATTAAAGTTTCTAGTCTTTTCTTTTCAAATGACAGTTTATACAAATTACTATTATTGTATTCCTGCAGTTTTTCGGCCATGGTATTGAAAGATTTGGCTAAATCTCCAAATTCATTGTGGTTCATAAAATGCACTCGTTGCGAATAGTTTTTATTGGCAATTTGCTTGATACTGTCCGTGAGTTCTTTTATTGGATTGGCAATATTGTTGGGCAAATTCACTAATAAATTGAACGCAATCAAAAAGCAAAGTGTTCCTGTTACTGCAATCCAAAAATTAGCAGTCTCTGCTGTGTGTTTTGCAATATCACTTTTTTCTTTTATTGCATTCATATTCAATTTCATAATCTTGAAAATGTCTTGACGAATTTGGCTTTTTAAGGTTTCATCAGTTCTGCTTTCTTTCAATAAATCGAAATTTTTCTGCAAATTATAGGTCGCTTTGTCTTCGCCAGCCTCCGTAATATTGGCAATTTGTTTGGTAATATTATTTTCAAATATAGTAATTGCTTTTTCTTCATTCCCGTTAATTTCATCTAACGAAAGAAGCATATTACGTGAATATTCTAGTGTGTTATAATTGGCTTTCAGAATATTTTCGGTGTCTTTTTTTATCGAAAAAATATAAAATGCCGCTGCTAATGAAAGTATGATTATCATTAGAAAAAGCAATCCAACGCCCAGATTTAATTTGGTTTTAATTTTCATTTTAAGATAGAATTATAAGATCAATATTAGAAGATGTTAGGTTGTTCAACAATTTATTAAAAACAGTTGTCGATAAAATTACTTTAAATAAACTCAAATGCGGTTTCCCGATGCAAACGGTCGTAATTTGTTTTTGCGCGACCACATTTAAAATAGCATTTGTTATATGAGTATTCTGAACTTTAATTACTTCGGCACCAAGTTGTGTAGCTAACTTGAAATTATTAATAAGATGCCGCTGTTTGTCGAGCGCAATTTTGTCGCTGCTTTCTTTGGGTGTTTCTACATACAAAACGCACCATTTGCTATTATAATAACTCGCTAATCGGGCTGTTTTTCTTATGATTGTCTTAGCGATTTTGTCATTACTGCTGATGCAAGCCAACAATTTTTCATGTTTTACTGCAATGTTTTTGGCCACTTCGCTTTCCACTTTCCGATTGACTTGACTCGCTACTTCCTTCAAGGCCAGCTCCCGCAATTGTAAAATTTGATCGGATTTAAAAAAATTATTTAGCGCTGTAGGAATTTTATCTGCAGTATAGATTTTACCTTCTTTCAAACGCGTAATCAACTCATCTGAGGTCAAATCAATATTCACCACCTCATCCGCGAATCTCAAAACACTGTCAGGAATTCGTTCCTGAACATCAATATTTGTAATGTTTTTTACATCTTCATTTAAACTTTCTAAGTGCTGAATGTTTACTGCCGAAATCACATTTATGCCTGCTTCTAAAATCTCCAAAACATCCTGCCACCTTTTTTCGTTTTTGCTTCCTTCTATATTCGTATGCGCTAATTCATCTACAATAACCACTTCTGGACGCAAATTGATAATGGCTTGTAAATCCATTTCTTCAAGCAATTTCCCTTTATAAAAAACGGTTCGCCTTGGAATGACCGGTAAACCCTCTAGTAGTTCGTGTGTTTCTTTCCGATTATGCGTTTCTATAAACCCAATCTTTACATCTATCCCGTTTTTCAACAAGGTATGTGCTTCCTGTAACATCCGAAAAGTTTTGCCTACACCGGCACTCATACCGATGTAGACTTTAAACTTTCCTTTGCGTGATTTCTGAATTAAATCAAGAAAGTGTTTGACATTATTTTCTTTTTCGTTGTCCAATTTAGTTTTAGGATTTTAAATTTTAGAAAAAATTAAAATGAAATTGCCAATGCTGTCGTTAAAAATACATTTTGATTGCTAGGATCAGTATTTTTCAAAAAGATATCGTCTTTACTATTTAAAGTTCTTGCTTCTATTCTAAACATCACATTATCAGCAACTAAATAATCAAAATTTGTAGAGAAACCGTATGTTTTAAATCCGTTAGGTGTTGCTGTTGCTATTATTACTCCTTTTTCATCCGCGTAATACTCCGCTCTTGCTGCTATTTGGATTTTAGTAGTCGGTTTGTATTGCGCTATTAAAATCGGTGAAAACCAAATATCATATTGGTCACTTTCTGTTACTTTTTGTTGCGCTCCAATATCAAAACCAGCTGTTAAACTTGTCTTTTCGGATACTTTAAATTGTCCATAAAAATTATTGAAATAACGCCATTTTTTTAAATTATCAGGTTGTTCATTCCCCACATACGTACTCCAGTTTAATGTGGTTTTGGCAGTAGGTTTATAGGTTACTTGTGTACCAAAAGCCGGAGTTTGGTTGCCATCAATTTTCTGGATGCGTTGCCAACCGTTTAAATACATAGCGGCCAAATACCATTTTTCATTTTTTGAAGTATATCCAATTTTCACACCCGCTTCATAATACGGCGAATTATCAGCCAAAATACTTCTAGTCAAAGTGGCGCAATCTTTACCAATAGCGCTTTCAAAACCAATATGTGACGGCATAATTCCCGCATCAATCCACAGATTGTGTTTCGACGAAATTTTCACACCCACATTCGCTTCATAAACATTTTTCAGTAAATCTTGTTCTGCTGCCAAATTGTAATCGGCATACGTTCCGGCCATTAGGGCAAAATTCCCGCGAACATTCTCTTTAGCATAATTTACCTTCGCCAATCCTAAATTCAAATTGACCTCGTTGTGTTTGTTATGACTGTAAATAAATCCGGGTCTTACATGATTGTCTGGTTCACCAAAATCATAACTGTAATACGTTTCTACATAACCCGAAAACGTGAAAGGACTTTGTGTTTTTTCAATTTCTTGTGCACTAACTGTTGTTATCCCAAAAGCTATTAAAGCAATATTTATTATTTTTTTCATTTCTATTATTTTTAGAAGCTAATCCCGCTATCATTCCAATCTTTTGTCTCGCAAAAAAAAAACGAGACAAAAGGATTTTCCCTTCTATCGGGGCTAGGGCATCTCGTTTTTAAAAAGCTTGTTTTTTCAATTTGCCATTCTCTTTTCTATTGAAATCATTCTTATTTCAATTCGTCCAAGGCTATATTTAATTCCAAAACGTTTACGGTCGCAGTTCCTATTACTGCTGGTGTATTGATTTTGGCTTGCACCAAAGCTTTTACTTTTCCCTCTGATAAGTTTCTTTCTTTCGCCACCCGTTTTACCTGAATCAACGCTCCTTGCGGTGAAATATTAGGGTCTAACCCACTTCCCGAAACCGTCACCATATCCGAAGGAATCTCTGATTTTTTCAAATAAGGATGCACGATTAAAAAAGTGTCGATTCTTTTTTGCACCAAAGCTAAATAATCAGGATTACTCGGTCCTTTATTGCTTCCTCCACTTCCTGCAGCGTTATAATCCACAGCTGATGGTCTTCCCCAAAAGTAGTTGGATTTATCGAATTTTTGTCCAATTTTTTGATACCCTACCACTTTTCCGTTTACGGTAATTGTTTCTCCTTTTCCTTTATTGGGAGCCAATTGTGCTATTCCAAAAATTGCCATTGGGTAAATAACCGCTAACAATACCACCATAAATAAGGTAAATTTTAATATTGAAAATATATTTTTCATTTTTCTTTTGTTTTTTTTTTATTCATCCCGACCTTCCCTGCACAAGCGACAGCGAACTGGCGAAGCAAAGGAGAGTGAGAAATTATGAAATTTTTTACTCTTAATTTCGTTTGTCAATTCATAAAATTCATTTTTCACAATCCTTTTATGGGGTTTAGGCTCCCTCTCCTTTGGAGAGGGCTGGGGTGAGGATTACATAAATAATGCTACAACCAAGTCAATTATTTTAATCCCGATAAAAGGAACAATTAATCCACCAAGACCATAAATCAATAGATTTCTCTTTAAAATAGCACTCGCACCGATTGGCTTATAATCAACACCTTTTAGCGCAAGCGGAATCAATATTGGAATGATAATCGCATTGAAAATTACAGCTGATAAAATCGCACTTTCTGGACTGTGTAATCCCATAATATTTAATCCTTCAAGAGCAGGAATTGCAGTGATGAAAAGCGCAGGAACAATAGCAAAATATTTGGCCACATCATTCGCAATAGAGAAAGTAGTAAGCGTTCCTCTGGTCATCAATAATTGTTTTCCTATTTCTATGATTTCAATTAACTTGGTGGGATCATTGTCCAGATCGACCATGTTTCCGGCTTCTTTTGCTGCTTGAGTTCCGCTGTTCATGGCCACACCAACATTGGCTTGTGCCAAAGCAGGTGCATCATTAGTTCCATCACCCATCATCGCTACTAGCTTGCCTTGTTCTTGTTCGTTTTTGATATAATTCATTTTATCCTCAGGTTTGGCTTCGGCAATAAAATCATCTACACCAGCCGCTTCGGCAATAAATTTGGCTGTCAACGGATTATCTCCGGTTACCATCACCGTTTTTACACCCATTTTTCTCAAACGTTCAAAACGTTCTTTCATCCCCGTTTTAATAATGTCCTGCAATTCAATAACCCCTTGAACTTGAGCATTTTTTACAACCACCAATGGCGTTCCACCTTTTGATGAGATAGCGATCACTGCTTGTGCAATATCCTCGGGGAAAATAGTTCCCGCTTTCAGTGCAATATTTTTTGCTGCATCCTGAGCACCTTTTCTAATATCGGTTCCATCTTTTAAAACAACACCACTGGTTCTGGTTTCAGCAGTAAATTTGATTAAAGTAGCACCTTCAATAGATAGTTTGTTTGCCACTTCAATTCCTGCCAGTTCCACAATACTTTTGCCTTCAGGCGTGTCATCAGCCAGCGAACTCAAAACTGCAGATCTGATAAAATCCTCTTCCGAGATTCCTTTTGCTGGATAAAAATGGGTTGCTTTTCTATTTCCAATGGTGATGGTTCCAGTTTTATCCAAAAGCAATACATCAATATCTCCGGCAGTTTCTACCGCTTTTCCTGATTTTGTAATTACATTGGCACGCAAAGCCCTATCCATTCCTGCAATTCCAATGGCTGATAACAAACCTCCAATCGTTGTTGGAATCAAACAAACAAAAAGAGAAATGAAGGCGGCAATTGTTATCGGCGCATTGGCGTAATCAGCAAACGGCTTCAAGGTCACGCAAACAATCACAAAGATTAATGTAAAGGCAGCCAACAAAATAGTTAACGCAATTTCATTAGGTGTTTTCTGGCGGCTTGCTCCTTCGACCAAAGCAATCATTTTATCCAAGAAACTTTCTCCTGGTTCGTTAGTTACGATAACTTTGATTTTGTCTGATAACACTTTAGTTCCGCCGGTAACTGATGATTTATCGCCACCCGCTTCCCGAATTACAGGAGCGCTCTCTCCGGTAATGGCACTTTCATCTATAGTGGCTAATCCTTCAATAATTTCACCATCAGTTGCAATTAAATCACCAGCTTCACAAACAAAAACATCGCCTTTCTTTAATTCAGAAGAACTGATATTCTTAATTTCGCCATTGGCTAAAACTTGTCTTGCCGGAGTTTCTTCGCGTGTTTTTCTTAAACTATCCGCTTGTGCTTTTCCTCTTGCTTCGGCAATAGCCTCAGCAAAATTGGCAAACAAAAGCGTTGCTAACAAAATTAAAAATACTATGAAATTATAAGTAAAACTGCCTTGGTCTTGTGCGCCAAATAAAATGGCAATACACACGGCAAGCATAATGGCAGTTCCAATTTCAACGGTGAACATGACCGGATTCTTGAACATTATTTTCGGGTTTAGCTTTACAAAAGACTGCACTAACGCCTCTTTTACCTGCTTACTTTCGAATAATGAATTGGATTTATTGTTATTCATTTTTATTATTATTTTAATGTAAAATATTCTGCCAATGGTCCTAATGCCAATGCTGGAAAGAAAGATAAGGCTGCAATAATGGCGATTACGGCAAAAACCATAACTCCAAAAATGGTCGTGTCTGTTTTTAAAGTTCCAGCACTTTCAGGAATATATTTTTTATTGGCCAACAATCCTGCGATAGCCAATGGCCCAATGATAGGAAGGAAACGACTCAATAATAAAACAATTCCTGTGGTGATATTCCAAAAAGGATTATTGTCGCCCAAACCTTCAAATCCAGAACCGTTGTTGGCAGCGCTCGAAGTATATTCATACAGCATTTCCGAAAATCCGTGATGTCCAGGATTGTTCAACCAGCCAGTGGCATTACCGCTAAACCAGTAGCCCATTGCAGTATCATTTGCAGCAAAATAAGATGCTAAAGCCGTTCCTGACAATATCAATAAAGGGTGAAGAATGGCAATGAAAGCTGCAATTTTGACTTCTCGGGCTTCAATTTTCTTTCCTAAAAATTCTGGTGTTCGTCCCACCATTAATCCCGAAATAAAGACCGCTAAAATGATAAAAATATAGAAGTTCAAAAATCCTACGCCGCAACCACCATAAAAGGCGTTGACCATCATCGCCAATAATTGCATGGATCCAGAAACCGGCATCGAGCTGTCATGCATACTATTGACCGAACCTGTAGAAATTACGGTGGTAGCAATGCTCCAAAATCCAGAAATAGCGGGTCCAAAACGAACTTCTTTGCCTTCCATGGCTCCTGTTGTTTGGGCAATTCCCATTTTTTCGATAGCGGGATTTCCGTTGAGTTCACTGATAACTGTTGGAATAACTAAAAGTAAAAACCCAATAGTCATCACACCAAAAACTACGTAGGAAAATTTTCTTTTCTTTAGATAAAAACCCAAAGCAAAAATCATAGCAAACGGAATTATTAATTGTGCCCAAAGTTCAACTGCATTACTAAAATAAGTAGGATTCTCTAATGGATGCGCCGAATTGGCTCCAAAAAATCCACCACCATTCGTTCCTATATGTTTTATACCGATAAAAGCAGCAGCAGGACCGCGGGAAACTCCTACTGAATCACCTTGTAAAGTGGTGATTGTATATTTTCCTTCAAAAGTCATTGGTGTTCCATTAAATAACAATGCGATGGCTACAAGAGCAGAAAGAGGCAGTAAAATTCGAGTACAGCTTTTGATAAAATAGTTATAAAAGTTGCCCAATTTATCTGTGGTTCTCTCTTTCATTGCAGTAAAAACCAATGCTGCGGCAGCCATCCCGACACCTGCCGAAACAAATTGCAGGAACATCAATACCATTTGTGACAAATAAGAAACGCCTGTTTCGCCAGAGTAATGTTGTAAATTGCAATTTACCATAAACGAAATAGCGGTATTGAATGCCAAATCGGGCGTCATATTTGGATTGTTATCTGGATTCAAAGGCATTGAACCTTGAAATAACAACACAAAAAAGCAAAGAAAGAACCAAACCATATTCACGCTTAACAACGCTTTTAAATGTTGTTTCCAGTTCATTTCTTCGGTGGAATTGATACCACTTATTTTGAAAATAAATTTCTCAATTGGATTAAAAATCGGGTCAAGTACTGTTTTATTTCCCGTAAAAACCTTAGCTATATATTTTCCAACAGGAACCGCTAAAATTATAGAGATGATAAAAATACTAATGACACCAAATAATTCTGTGTTCATAAGATGTAATTTGTTAATGGTGAAATGTGAGTTGTGCAACGTGAGATGTAAGTTATACTGCCAAGAGTTTTTCTCAACTTTTTACTTCTTACGAATTACATTTCACATAATTAAAATTTTTCGGGTTTGATTAATACGTAAACCAAATAGCCGAAAACAACAAGTGCAATAATAAATAGTGCAGTCATAATTTAGATTTTTTCAAAAAATTCGACAGATTTAAAACAAATCGCAAATAACAAAACGGCTAGTGCGAGTAAAAGGATTGTGATGATCATAATTTTAGATTATTGGATTATTGGACTTTTAGACAATTTATTAGCCTCGTTATACTCCGGAAGCATTAATTTGCTTGATGTATTCAGCCTTTAAAGATTTTGGAAAAAGATCTGAAATTGTAC
The DNA here is from genome assembly GCF_056428925.1 of Flavobacterium sp. GNP011. Taxonomy (NCBI): domain Bacteria; kingdom Pseudomonadati; phylum Bacteroidota; class Flavobacteriia; order Flavobacteriales; family Flavobacteriaceae; genus Flavobacterium; species Flavobacterium sp. GNP011. The sequence goes on from NZ_JBWJVJ010000005.1 coordinate 64,163, forward strand.
AATGACGCATTTCCATAAAAGAGGAAACCGAAAAAAGATAGACATTGGAAATAGCAATTTTTGTTTCGTTGCTTCCTGTTGCCAATAAGCGTTCAGCGAGTGCCAAACATTTTTTTGCTCTGGAAATATTTCCCGTAATAATGGCAGTCTTGGTGATTTCGGCGAAGCGTTCTGCTTGTTTGTAAATCGTGGTGACTTGATTTTTCATTAGAATGATTTATTATGTTCTTCATCGCTAATGCCAAAAGTTGTTCCAATAGATTTAAAATTATTTAAAGTGTTGTTATTGTTGATTTTGAGATTGACGTGCCAAAATTTAGTCATAAAAAAACCTATCAAAATGATAGGCTTTTATTGAAATGATAAGGTGATATAGAATTTTTTAGTATTTTAATTTGAAGAACCTACTACCTTACCATTGTAAGTGTCATTTAATTTTGCCACAGTATTTCCTTTAAGATTGATTAAGATATTTTCTTTTGATGTTTCAACTGAAAATAATCCTTTTTTGTATCCGTTTACACTTTTGTATTTGTTAGGAATTATTACGTTACCTTTTTTATCAATAAATCCCCATTTAACAGAATTGGTTTCAGATGATGATTCTCCTTTACCATATTCAGCATATCCATTGCTAAAACTTCGCATTTCTCCTTTAAATTTAAAATCAATAACTGTATTTCCATTTTTGTCTATAAATCCCCAAAGGCCTTTTTTTAAAGCAGGGGCAATCCCTTCCGAAAAATTTTTAACTTCATCATAAATCATCGAAATAACAATTTCTCCTTTTTCATTTGCGAATCCGTATTTTCCATCTTTTGAAATTGAAATAAGACCCTCTTCAAAAGAATATCCAAGTTGATCATATTCTGGAGCCAGAACAATTTTGCCGGACTTATCCATTAATCCTTTTAGCGAATTAATGGCAATAAAATCAACCAAAGCTGTGGATAGAAAATCATATTTTGGCTCAACTAATATATTCTCATGCAGATCCATTAATCCATCCAAATCTTCCTTTTCTTTTTTAAAAGTCAACGAAAAACCATTTTCATAGTTTCCTAAAGCATAATATTTACATGCTATTACAATGTTCCCATTTTTGTCAATCAAACCATATTTACTATCGTTTTTTATTACAGCATAATCATTGTAAAACCTATCTAATGAATCATATTTAATCTCAAATATCTTTTCTCCCTTACTATTGGCTACATATTTATTTCCTTTTCTATCGAATATTAAAAATGTCTGTTTTAGACCAGTAGGATAAATACCATCATATTCCATTTTAAGAACGAAATTGCCTTTTTTATCAATTACTCCGAAATCATTATCAGTTATTACTATGGCATATCCATCTGTAAAACCTCTGGTACTTTCAAATTGAAAAGGGATTACTAATTCTCCTTTTGTATTGATAAAACCATATTTACCATTTAATTGTAAAGCAAATAACCCATCACTAAGTTGGTCTATCGTTTCATATTGATTTGGAACTATTGTTTTTCCTTTTTCATTTAAAATTCCAAATTTTGGAGAATTACCGCTTATGTAATAAACAAAATCACTTTCTTGAGAAAAAATTAAATTGGACAAGAAGCAACATATTATGAGTAATGATTTTTTCATAGGTTCGTATTTGTATTTTTTAATTTGATACTATGTAATATTATACTCTTCCAGTTTTCTATACAACGTCGCAATCCCAATTTCGAGTAACCGTGCCGTCTCGGCTTTGTTGCCTTTTGTATAATTCAAAACTTTTTGAATGTGTAATTTTTCGACGCTACCTATAGAAAAAGCAGAGACTATCTTGTTGTCTTTGACAGTTTGATGTTGAATTTCGTAAGGCAGCAGATCTTGAGTTAAAATCTCGTTATTAACCAAAATAACGGCACGTTCAATCACGTTTTTAAGTTCCCTTACATTTCCTGGCCAGCGGTACGTTTCTAGTTTATGAAGAAAATTGGCATCAATTTGAACTGCTTTTTTATTGGTTTTAGCCGAAAATTGAATTGCAAAACTTTGGGCTAATGGAGCTATGTCTTTTACTCTTTCGCGCAAAGGTGGAATTTTAATCTCGAAAATATTTAGCCTAAAATAAAGATCAGAACGAAAACGATGTGCTTCACTTTCTGTTTTTAAATCCCGATTTGTAGCCGCAATCAAACGAAAGTTAGATTTTTTTACAGTAGTTCCTCCAACCGGAATGTATTCATTCGTTTCTAAAACACGAAGCAATTTAGCTTGCAAATCAATTGGCATTTCTCCTATTTCATCCAGAAACAAAGTCCCACCATGAGCTTCTTCAATAAACCCTTTTTTATCTTTTAATGCTCCCGTAAATGCACCTTGTTTGTGACCAAATAATTCGCTTTCTAGAATTTCCTTACTAAAAGTACTACAGTTCAAAGCCACGAAGGACTTCCCTACTCGATTGCTATTTTCATGAATGGCTTGAGCAAAAACTTCTTTTCCAGTTCCTGTTTCACCTGTTAATAAGACTGTAGATTCTGTAACAGCAACTTTTGAAGCAAGTTCTATTACTTGCTTCAAAGCTTTTGATTTTCCAACTATAGTTTGGAATGAAAACTTATCTGAAATTCGTTTTTCGAGTATCACAACCTTACGTTGTAATTCTGATTTTTCAAGAGCTTTATATAGCAGAGGTAGTATTCTGTCATTATCATCGCCTTTAACAATATAATCAAAAGCGCCATTTTTCATAGCCTGTACACCATCGGAAATATTCCCAAAAGCTGTTAACAAAATAACCTCAACAACGGGAAAGGATTCTTTAATCTTAGTTACAAAATCTACACCATTCCCATCCGGAAGTTTAACATCACAGAGTACAACATCAATGTCGTTGTGTTCTATTTTTTTAAACCCTGATTTCAAATCGGGAGCTTCAATGACATGAAAACCTTCTGATTTTACTATTCGAGCAAGCAGTCCTCGAAGTTTCTCTTCATCGTCAATTATGAGTATGTTTTTCAAAATAAGCTTTATGAATTTAATTAACAAATTTACATCTTTGCCTCTTTGCTGAGGATACATATTAAAAGAAATTTTAAAAGACAATCGATTAGAAAAGAAAATAATTTATTTGTAGTAACTATTTATTGAATAGTTTTTCATCTTTTATATTGCTTTTTGGCTATTTAAAATTCATTTTGTAGTCTTCATTATAAAAATTAAAACTCAATTTATCTGCCTTGTTTTAAAATGTGAAAAATGCAAAAAATAAAAACAAAATAATAAATTGAAACAACTAAAACATTCCCTTCAAAAAAAAAAGAATGATTCAATAATGAGATGGTTTATTTCAATTAATTTGGACTAAACCCCAACTAAACTATAATAGGAACCTTCCACAAATGTGTTTGCAAAAACTTGATATTTGAGCATTACAAATTTCCTTTACTAGTCCTGATTTTGAAATTAAATTCAATTTGTAGTTCTGAAGTCCTATGTTTAATCTTAGGCTAACAATAGACTTTAAGCCTAGTCTACTTTGGAAAAAGATAGTTTAATCTATTTTTCTACTCTTCTTTCAGTTTTTTACTGTATCTACATATTGTAACAATATTTAATTATAACCTAACTTTTAAATCTATTTTTATCAATAACTTGTGAATCTTAAATTAACCCCAAATTTAATATTAACATGAAAACAAAATTAAAATTATTGTTATTGCTATCCTTTGTCTGTTGTACAGTACCTATTATTGTAAAGGCTCAAAATTTGAATCTAAAGATTATGTCTTTTAATGTACAACAACCTTTTGGAACAGACTGGGACGGAAGAAGAGCGAGTGCTGCTGCTATTTTAAATTCGACACAAGCGGATGTTATAGGTACACAAGAAGCAGTAAATTACCAACGGGATTTTCTAGCACAACAAACGGGTTATGCGTGGTATGGCGGTGGTCGAGATGGTGGTGACAGTGGTGAAGGCTCGTGGATATTCTACAAAGCAAACAAATATACCTTAGACAGCGCTAACTCTGGTAACTTTTGGTTGTCGGATACACCACTGGTTCCCTCCCGTTTTGCTGGGGCTTATAACCGCATTTGCACTTTTGTTCACCTTATAGAAAAAAGCTCTGGCAAAGGTTTTTACATCTTTAATTCGCACTTTCCAACCCCCGATTTACCCGAGGCACGATTGAAAAGTATGAAACTTCTAACCCAACGAATGGCCAGCAGAGCTATTCCATCAGATCCTATATATGCCACTGGAGACTTTAATTCAAACGAAATAGATGCCGTCACAATTTGGATGAAAACAGCCGCTGATAATCCTACAAAATACAGAGACACTTATAGAGATGTTAATCCTACAGGTGCGGTAAATACGGGATTTGGTACTAAGTTCGATTACATTTACTGTCCCAATGATTCTAAATATACAACTCAATCTTCTAAGGTCTTAAGCAGTCCAATCGCATCGGATCATTTCCCTATTGTAGCCGAAGTTCAGTTTAAAAATGAAAGTACGCCACCAATAACTGTTACTCACAATATACCAGGTAAAATCGAAGCAGAAAATTATGCTAATTCATTTGGTGTAACACTAGAAAACACAACCGATGTTGGCGCAGGAAAAAATGTGGGTTATTTAGAAGTTAATGATTGGATCGAATACAAGGTAAATGTGGCGACAGCTGCCAATTATACACTTGAATTACGAGTTGCAAGCACAAACGATACTGGAAAAATAGATATTTTAGTTGATGGGCAACAAAACCAAACAATCGCTTTGCCTCTGACCAATGGATGGCAGTCATGGCAAACTGTTACAAAAAACATCAACTTACCTGCTGGATTACACACCCTAAAGTTTCAAGTTGCAGCAGCTGGTTTCAACATCAACTGGTTTAATTTTGTAGCGCCAACCCCATCAGCATTGCCAATACCAGGCAAAATTGAAGCAGAAAGCTACGTTAATGCTTTTGGTGTCACCCTAGAAAACACAACCGATGCTGGCGCGGGAAAAAATGTAGGCTATTTAGAAGTTAATGATTGGATAGAATACAATGTAAACGTGGCTTCTGCTGGCAATTATACACTTGATGTACGTTTTGCAAGTACAAACGATAGCGGAAAAATCAATGTATTAATTGATGGCCAATTTAATCAAACCATTGCTTTGCCTTTGACTAATGGATGGCAAACATGGCAAACCCTTTCTAAAAACATCAGTCTACCTGCTGGTCTGCATACTATCAGGTTTCTAGTGGTGACAGAAGGTTTTAACTTAAACTGGTTTAACTTCGCCTCCTTAACTCCATCAAATCCATCAAATCTAATCATACCAGGAAAAATTGAAGCAGAAAACTATGCGATTACATTTGGTACTCAACTAGAAGATACTGCTGATGCAGATGGAGGAAAAAATGTTGGCTTTTTGGATGTAAACGATATCTTAGAATATAATGTTTCCGTAAAAAATACGGCAACTTATAATTTTGAAATAAGAGCAGCAAGTTTTGATAGTGGCGGGCGTATTAATATTTTGGTAGACAATCAATTTATAAAATCGATCGATTTACCTATTACTGGTGGTTGGCAAAATTGGCAAACATTAAATTCAAGTATTAACCTATCACAAGGCAATCATCGCTTAAAATTAGAAGTGGTAAAATCGGGTTTTAATCTAAACTGGTTCAATTTTGCTACTGTCGCATCTTCAAAATCTATTGAAAGTAAGATTTCAGAAGGTATTGAGGCTAACTCATTTTATCCAAACCCTGCAAAGGACTATATTAACTTTAACACCGAATATGATTGGACGATTTTCTCTTTTTCTGGAAAAAAACTACTATCAGGACGATCACAAAAAGCGGATGTAAGCAGCCTAAATACAGGAATTTATATTCTTTATTTTAATGATCAAAAGAAGAAGTTAATTATCAATTAAATCCTTATTGAGCATTATTTTAAAAAAATCTTTTTATCTAAACCAAAAGGAAAAACAGCAAAATACAATAGTTCATTAAGGAGGTGTAAGCTTCTTTGTTTGTATTATTCAAAACTTTCAAATGGATCGCATAAAAAGTATATCTTTAATATTAAATTGATTGCCCCCTAAATCTATTTTACTAACCAACTAAAAAAAAATTATGAAAAAAAGTACTGTATGGGATCTATATCCCGTCATTTCTATGTTGTTTATGTTTTTCACTGGCTTACTTTATAGTCAAGGTCCTATCCCTTTTACCATCGAGAATACGTCTACATTTAATGACAATGAGTTATATGTAGCGATTGTTGGAATTGATTATACTACAGGTAATCATGTTTGGGTAAATGCAAAAACTAGTCAAGTACTCCCAATGAATCCTTCCTACAACACAGTAGTTGAGCCAACAATTGGAGGAAATACTGGCCCTGGATTAAACTCAAAGTATGCCAATTGTTTTGTGAAGTTGAGTGAAATTCCAAACAAGACTTTTACTTTACCTCAAATTGCTGGTTGTCGTGTTTTTATTTCAAAAGGATCTCAATTGTATTTTTATTTCTTTGGAGCATCAGGAACTGTTAAAGGATATACCTCACCTAATCCTTTGAATGCAACTGATCCCAATAAAGGAATTTTATATGAAATAATAGAAGTAACGAATAACCAATTTGGCTTCTTTGGCAATCCATCAAGAGTAGATTCATATCAATATCCCATGGGATTAGAATTGTTTGGTGCAAATGGTTATCAAAAACGTGTTGGTGAACTATTAAAACACGAGGACATAATTACTTCGTTTAAAAACAATGTCCCAGCCGAATTTCAGGGTTGCGTAAACAATAGCACGGGAGAAATTACAGCACCATCTAAAACACCCGCATTTGCTGACGGAACTGGAGGAACTACTGTTGGTCCACAAGCTAATTATTTAAAATCATACATAGATGCTATTTGGAACAAATACAAAAATGAAGATTTGATATTCTTTGCTGGTGATGCAGGAGTCTTTAAAGGACGAATCATTGGAGAACAGCTCGTAATGGTTGGACAATCAGGAGGATTTGTAGGTCGAACTGGAAGAGTACAAAATAGACCTTCAACACAAGAAGCACTTGAAGGAAAAGGCGTTTTGGACAGAAGAATAAATGATGGTGATTTGGATCTTGTCATACAAGCACAATTGACCGCTGCCATAAATCGACATATGGTAAATGTAACTACACCAAACCCTGGGCAACAAAATTGGTATGATGCTACTAAATTCTACCAAAGCAATCCAACGAATCATTATGCGAAATTTTGGCATTTACCCGGCATCAGTGTAGACAATTTATCTTATGGTTTTGCATATGATGATGTAGCCGATCAATCCCCATCATTACATTCTCCAAAACCAACAAAAGTTATAGCGAGTTTTGGCGGCTATGCTAATTCAGCTCCAGCAATTCCTTCCACTACAGATGTGATAACGGTGTATAAGGATTGTAATTACGCTGGTTTTTCTGGTGGATTATCATTGGGTGAATACAATTTGGCGGCATTAAAAACGCTGGGGATTGATGAAAATGTAATATCCTCAATACGAGTAACTGAAGGCTTTCAAGCAATTCTTTTTCAAGAAGATAATTTTGCGGGTAGTTCTACATTGATAAATGCGAACAACGCTTGTCTAAACTCCACTTGGAATGACAAAGTAAAATCGATACGAATTATTTCTAACGGAACAGACACTCTAGGTAATACTACTTATTACTTGCAAAACAGAAATAGTGGTTTGTATATGGAAGTAACAGGCGCAAGTACTGCAAATAATGCAAATATTGTCCAAGCTGCTCTTAATAATGGAGACCATCAAAAATTTGTCTTTACCCATTTAGGAAATGGAACATATAAAATTATTGCTAAACATAGTGGTTTATCAATGGATGTAAAAGCCTTTGACAAAGCTAATGGTGCCAATGTTGAACAATATGCCTATGGCGGAACCAACAATCAAAAATTTATCTTAGTTTCTACTGGAGACGGTTATTACAAAATTGTTGCAGGTCACAGCGGTAAATTAGTCGAAGTCTCCGCTTTTAGCACTGCAAATGGTGGTAATATTCAACAATGGGAAAGTGCAAATCAAACAAGTGGTCAATGGAAATTGATTCCATACGTTGCTACACCTTCAGTATTGGTGCAAGCAGAATCTTTTTCGAGTATGAGTGGTATACAAACCGAAGCTACTACAGATACCGATGGAGGTCTTAATGTGGGCTATACAGATGCTGGAGATTGGATGGCTTACAATAACATAAATTTCCCAACAACAGGATCTTATTTAATTGAGTACCGTGTGGCAAGCGCCGTAAATGGAGCAAAAATATCCTCAGATTTAAATGCTGGATCAATTATGTTAGGAAGCCTTACCATTCCAAATACAGGAGGTTGGCAAAAATGGCAAACTATTTCGCAGACAGTAACAGTAAATGCAGGGACTTACAACTTTGGAATTTACATCCAAAATTCAGGAGTAAATCTCAACTGGTTTAAAATTAGTAAGTTGGTAACTGCTAAAAAATCTGAAGAAAAAGAAACCCAAAAAGAAATAGCAATTACAGTTTACCCAAATCCCACAAAAGATATACTTTACTTCAAAACGGATTTGACTGACGCTAATTTAACTGTGATTTCGTCTTCAGGAAATGTTATGGTAAATCAAAAACTTGTGAACAATAGCATTGATGTTTCTAACTTTACTGCTGGGTTGTATTTTATCACTGTCCAAAAAAATGACGGAACTAAACAAGTAATAAAATTCCTAAAAGAATAAAGTAAAATTCATGACCATCCCTTACATTCATTACAAATAAGGATCAGATTAAATAGTATTGATCCAAAACAAAAAATGATTTATTTATGGGGCAATTAATTGTTTTACAAATCATGTTTGTAATGGATGGTCATAATTCTTTAAAGCAAAAGGCTTCTTTCAAGTCTACCTCAACGGCTTTAAACCGAAACTAATAAAAAAGATAATTTTAGAGTTATGTTTTAACTCTAAAATTATCTTTTTTATATTATGGAAACCAAAAAGTTTTAATTTAAATACAACAAAAGTATATTGTAGTTGTTTTTGTTTATCAATTGAATTAATTCATTAATTGATAATTATTTTTTTTATTTCCTTTTTACCATCACTCTCAATTTGAACTAAATAAACCCCTGGAGTGTTGTTACTTAAGTTGATATGGCTTGTTTCTGTCAATGTCTCTTTTTCTAATATTACTTTACCTAATATACTGGTTATCTTTATTTTTGAAGATATTGGAGCTTGAATTGTAAACTCCCCAAGATTTGGATTAGGAAATAAATTAATTTGAGTTTTATCAAGCTGCACTGCAGCAGTAGACAGTACAACTGGAGGCGGTAAATAAAAATTACCACTTAGCAAAAATAAATACAGTGTTTTAAGGGTATGATTAAAGTAGCTATTAGGTTCATTTAAATTTTTTAAATCGGCATAGGAATTATCAAGATGAGATTGATTTTCTCCGCCCATCGCAGCAGTAGCAAAAGCACCTACAAAAGTAGCGTTATGCCATTGTCCTGTAAGCGTTCCGTTTTGATTGTAACCGTCTTTTATATTCTGTGTTCCTCCTAGGTTTACACGAACAAAATCTGAAGCTTTCTTACTTAAAGTTTTTCCTGTAGTATTCCCATACCACACATAATCAGTAGCAATTCTCCAAGGTGTTCTTGCCGCATCATAGTTGTATGTTCTACCTTGATTTACATATCCAGAGGCTTCATTTGAGTAATTCCCATTAGCCTGACACCAATCGGAAACCAAAGCACCAGTGGCATTATTTTGTACCAGGTTATTTTCTAAAATGGTATAACATTTTGCCGCCACAGTATCCCAATAAACAACATCATTTGTAAAAACACCAAAAGCTCTACAATATGCAGGTGACAAATAAGAAGGATTTGTGAGGGAAGAGCCCCCAAAAGCATCACCAGGCTTGATAACAAAAGTATTCAATTCAATTTCTTTATTTTTTATAGTGCTAATTAAGGCTGTAGCATCGGCTCTATAATTAATAGTTCCTGTACTTCCCCATTGATAATCAGCAACAATTAGAGCCATAGCCGCATCCAACTCAGCATCAGTTGCGCCATTATTGCCTATTACACCAGAGCATCCATTAATTTTCCAATTCATAACTCCATTAGCATTACGATTGTCTTTATAATAATTCCATAATCAATCAAAGATGGCTTTATCTGTAGCGTAAGAAGTTAATAACATTCCATAAGCAACACCTTCAGAAACTGTCTGGGAAGGCGAATCAAATTTTACTCTGTATCTGTTGTTTGAACAGGATTCTAAAAAATTTGTTTTCCAAATAGCATAATTGCTCACCGCATCTTGACCGCTTCGGTTAGTAGCCATTAAACCATGAGAATAGACTTTATTAGCTGGAAAAGGCTGAGTTTGCCCAAGGCTAATCATTGGATTCCAAAGAAATAAAATAAAAAAAAGTGTAGGTTGTAATACAAATTTCATAATGAATTAGTTAAAGTTAGTTATTTAATTAGTAATGAAATTATAAAGATTTGGGGACCTTTGAATTTCATAAATCAATGTAAAAATAAACATTTGAATATAAAATAAAGACAAACTAATACTCTAATAACTAACAATCTATTGTATTTAAGTGATTTTTATTGACAGAAATTTTCACCCAACAACTAAGTATTACTTTTAAAAACTTTACGGAAGTAAAAAAATAACATACAAAAATAGATTACATTATCAATTGCTTGCGCTAATACAACACCTTCAATACCATATTTTTTTAACAAAAAAGTACTTAAAAAAAGCATCATAAATAAGGAAAAAAACTCTGTCACTAAGAATGCTAAGGTAAGCTTTTTGGCAAAAAATTGACACCCTAAAATTAAAGCAGCAACCTTGAATACATCTCCAAATAATTGCCAAAAAAACAGGGCTGTAACAGGACGGAAAGCAGGAGTAAAAAGAAGATCGATGATGTAAAATCGTAGGCAATATAATACCACCATGGCAACTATAAAAAATGGTAAAACCAATTTATAAAATTCCAAAAACATTTTTTTTGTTGACAAATTGTTTTTAGCTGTAGCCAATTGCGGTAAAAAATATACGCTTATTATAGTGGTCACAAACATCATGTAATACATTGAAATTCGCTGCATCGTTTCCCAATATCCAGCTTGTTCAAGTCCTAAATTCAAGATGATATTTTTCCGAATGGCGAGGTAAATAAATGGACCTACTACAGCTGTAGCTAAAGTCATTACGGTATAAGATGCTAATTTTTTTAGAATAGCAAAATCAAATTCTTTCCAAGAAAATAAGGATATAAATGCAATTTCTTTATTGGCAAAAAAAACGGCTGCAAAAAAAAGTGTTGCTGGCATTAAAACAAGCGCAAGTAACGCACCCGTTGTTTTGTAATTAATAATTAATATTATAGACAATAAAAAACCCAATACATTCCCTGTTGTATTGATCCAAATAACTTTTTTGTATTTACCAAGTCCATTGATAACAGCTGTAAAAAACACTGAAATGGTATACCATGGTAAAGAAAATGCCAAGACTTTTATGATAAAAACAAAGTCAAAATTTTCTCCAAACAACAAAAAATTCCAATAGGATGCCAAAAAAAACAAGGAAAAACTCAAAACTACCGCAACGACTAGTAAACTCATAGTTACTGTTGCTAAAACTTTCTTGAGTTCCATATCGTTATTTTCGGCTTCGGCAACATATTTTACAATGCCATTTTGAAAACCTAAAGTAGAAATATTCTCCAGTGAAGTAAAAAAAACACGTAAATTACCCACCAATGCCATTCCGCTAGGTCCTACAAAAACAGCTAAAATCTTTGAAGTGAGTAATCCTGATACTATTTTTACGGTAACACTCAAGCTATTCCAAGTAGCAATTTTAAACAACTTATTTTGAATAATTTTACTTAATATGTTCAAACTAATATTGATTTAAAATCGTTATCACATAACTAACTTCGTCCTCAGTCATAACAGGACTCATGGGTAAACTCAAAACCTCGTTGTGTATTTTTTCAGTAACAGGATATGAGTTATGATTTAAAAATTCAAAAGCTTTTTGCTTGTGTGGCGGTATGGGATAATGCACTACTGTTTCAATACCATTTTCGCTTAAATATCTTTGTAGATCATCTCGATCAAGTGTTCTAATCACAAACAAGTGAAATACATGGCTTGTTTCATGATCTATAGAATTTGAAATACTCGGTAATATTATCTTTTTATTTTTTATTTCATTTAAATATCGCTGTGCAACTGCTATTCGATGAGCATTTGCCGCGTCTAGAAAAGGTAATTTTACATTTAAAAATGCTGCCTGAACCTCATCTAATCTAGAGTTTACCCCAATAATATCGTTTTTGTATTTAAGCTTAGAACCATAATTTCGAATGGATTGTAGAACTTCAGCAAGAACCGCATCATTCGTAGTAATAGCACCTCCATCTCCTAATGCTCCTAGATTTTTGCTTGGATAAAAACTATAGGCTTGATTGCGGGATAATGACTCCTCTTGCAATCCTAAGCCATCATTACCACTCGTAATTTGAGCACCATGAGCTTGGGCTGAATCTTCAATTACTATTAAATTATGAGCATTTGCAAGTGCAAATATAGCATCCATATCTGCCAATTGTCCGTATAAATGAACAACTAAAATAGCCTTGGTATTTGAAGTAATATGTTTTAGAATAGCATTAGGATCAATGTTATACGTACAAAGTAGAGGCTCTACGAGTATTGGAACAAGATCAGCTTGCATAATCGCTAATATACTGGCGATATATGTATTTGCGGGAACAATGACAGCATCTCCTTTTTTTAATTTACCTAATTGAATGTATCCTTTAAAAAGCAATAAAAGTGCATCAAAACCATTGCCTACACCTATACAAAACTTAGTACCGCAGTATAAAGCAAAATCCCGTTCAAAATCTTGCAACTCACTCCCTAGTATATACCAACCATTATCCAGTACTTGTTTCAATTTATCTTGAAAAGCACTTTCATAAGGTGCATTTATTTTCTTTAAATCTAGGAATTTAATCATCTATCAAGACTTAATTTTTAATTACAAAAATAGCGGTTAACTTTTCAAAATCAGCCGTTTGTACTTCATAAAAATCTTGAATTATTGTTCTAGCTCCAAAACTTTCTTTCCAGTATGACAAACCTTCGTTGAGCAACTTCCCATTTTGTTCATTTGAAATCCCAAAATCAAAATACCGCTTATGAGCAAAAACTTGATGGATTAAATGTTCGAATAAAACGTCAAGGCTTCCCAACTTTTTTCCATTTTCAAATTTAGATAGGTATTGACAATGGGCCACTGTCTCGGTTTCAAATATGGTTGCACCTGCAACAATAACATCTTTGTTGTATACATTAAACTGCCGAACGTTTTCAGGAAACTGTGTTTTTAAAAATTCAATTTCTTGTACCGTATGCACAGGCTCTACTTGATGTTGTGCTTTTAAATTGGGAATCAACACTTGGTTCCAAAATGCATTAGAGCTATTTTCTTCTCTTACTTCTAGGTTATTTTTAACGCCTCTTATAATTCCGTTTTTTCTCGATCTATCAAAAACTACTTTTTGGGACAAATCAATTACGGCCAGTGAATCTCTTCTGACTAATTTGGCATCGGCCAAAAATAAGGCATAGAGCAATTCATCAGATGGTTTGTTACAATATATGGAGGGAATTGCTTTTAGATACAGTTTTTGAACCGTATTTTGATTTAGGAAATATAAAACCTCCTTAAAGGCTATGAGAATAGTTTTGAGCTTATATTTATCAGTTGTAACCAGACCACCATAAGTAAGTCCTTGGTGAGAAAAAACAGTATCCTCAACTCTGTTGGCTGGCAATACACCAATTAATTGTGAGTTGAAATAAATCAAAAGTGAAAAATCAACAAAACGATCTTTATGGTACTCTATAAAATCCCTATGAAACAAAAAAGTAGCATTTTTGGCTTGACCAATAAAATCATTCCACAGTTTATAATCAGTAGGTTCGTATTTTTTTATATAAAATTGCTTCACTTTTAAATTTTAGACAGCATTAAAGTAATCATTTTTTTATTTCTTTTCTAAGGTAGGTAAATACCATTTAAACTTGACTGCCATCAATCTAAGCGAAATAATTATAGACGAAGTTGTCAAATACAGTACATCATTTTCTAGGTTTAAATCCCGAAGTATAAAGAAGACAATTCCACCCAAGATACAAAGCGTTGCATAAATCTCCCGCCTAAAAATAACTGGAATTTCAGTACATAATATATCCCGAATTACGCCTCCAAAACAAGCCGTCATAGTGCCCAGCGCAACACATATTATAGGATGTAACCCAATGTGAATTCCTTTTTCAAGACCAATAAGCGTAAAAACACCCAATCCTATGGTATCAAACAAAAAAAGGGAAGTTCTGAGTTTGTCAAATTTTTTTCTAAAAATAATAGCCAATACAAAACCCACGGCAATAACATAAACATAATTCAAGTCTAGCATCCATCCTACAGGAGTACGTCCAATCAAGATGTCACGCAATGTTCCACCGCCCACAGCCGTTACAAATGCTATAATAAAAACACCAAAAGGATCCATTTTTTTACTCATAGCTGTTAATGCTCCCGAAAGTGCAAAAGCCATTGTACCAATAAGATCTAGAAAATGAAACATTTAAAACTAGTTTTTTGCCAAAAATAGATAAAATCTGCGTCAATTCACCTCTCGTGTACCTAAATTATAGCGCTCTTGCTTTGTATTAAATATTAAATAAAAGGGCTTTAAAACTGTCATTTCTCTATGTATCTTTGTAACTATAAATCAAATAGATCAAAATCTTGAAACAAATTACTTCAGTTCAAAATCCATATATAAAATCCTTAGTGCTACTACAGGAAAAGGCTAAAGCACGAAAACAATCTGGAACTTTTTTAATAGAAGGGAAAAGAGAAATTGAAATTGCACTTAAAGGTGGATATGTTCTGGATCAAATTTTATTTCTTCCAGATATTATTTCGGAAACCGAAGTATTTCAATTATCAGCCACTGCTGAGTTAATTTCTATAAATAAAGATGTGTATCAAAAACTAGCATATAGAGATACTACCGAAGGAGTTTTGGCTGTAGCCAAAACAAAATCTATGCAATTGAATGATCTCAAATTGTCGAAAAACCCTCTAATCCTTATTGCTGAAGCACCAGAAAAACCAGGAAATATAGGTGCATTGCTGCGTACTGCCGATGCTGCAAATCTAGACGCCGTAATCATTGCAAACCCAAAAAGCGACTTATACAACCCTAATATAGTGCGTTCTAGTGTAGGATGCTTGTTTACCAACCAAATTGCAACTGGTACTACGGCAGAAATTATTACTTTTTTAAAAGATAAAAAAATCAACTTTTACTGTGCAACCTTACAAAACTCAAACTCCTATCATTTAGAAGACTACACTGCCCCAACGGCTCTAGTTGTAGGAACAGAAGCAACAGGACTTACAGAAGATTGGCGAAATGCAGCAACACAAAACATAATTATCCCAATGCAAGGTGAAATTGATTCTATGAATGTGTCGGTAGCAGCTGCAATACTTATTTTTGAAGCCAAAAGACAAAGGGGTTTTTAAAATTAAAGCTTTATAAAACCTTTTTTTTAAGTGCTAAGAAAATGATAAAACACCTTTTTGATTTGCAAATATTACAATAAATTGCTAAATTTAGTGATTATACAAAGCTGTTATGATAGAAATTGATATCGAGAAAGAAAATAAAGCAATTGCACACGAATATAAAGAGTTACTAAGAATAAGTTACCAAACCTTAACCGAAGAAGATAAAAAACTCATTCGTAAAGCATTTGATGTATCTGTTGAAGCGCACAAAGACCAAAGAAGAAAATCTGGCGAAGCCTATATTTTTCATCCTATAGCTGTCGCCAAAATTGTAGCGTCAGAGATTGGTCTTGGAGCAACTTCTATAGCAGCAGCCTTATTACATGATGTTGTTGAGGATACTCCAACAACTGTACAAGACATTGAACGCTTATTCAATCCAAAAGTAGCTCAAATTGTAGAGGGATTAACGAAGATCTCATTGGTGCAAAAAGACTTGAATGCCTCTATACAAGCGGAAAATTTCCGTAAAATGATCTTAACGCTTAATGATGACGTTCGTGTTATTTTGATTAAACTCGCCGATAGATTGCACAACATGCAAACCATGGACTCGATGAGAGAGGACAAACAAACCAAAATTGCTTCAGAAACTCTTTATATATATGCGCCACTAGCGCATCGATTGGGCTTATACAACATTAAAACAAAGTTAGAAGACTTAGGCTTAAAATATACTGAACCAGTAATTTATCATGAAATTGTAAGCAAGATAAAAGAAACCAAAGAAGAACAAGACGCCTACATCGCAGATATTTCAAACGTAATTAAAGAATCATTAGACTTAGAGAATGTAGAGTATGCCATTAAAGGAAGGCCTAAATCCATATACTCCATCCGAAGAAAAATGAAAGCTCAAAATGTAAGTTTCGATGAAGTGTATGACAAATTTGCGTTGCGAATTGTATACAAATCAAATCCTCATGAAGAAAAATTCATTGCCTGGAAAATATATTCTATTGTAACAGACCATTATAGGCCTAGCCCTAGTCGATTGAGAGACTGGATATCATCGCCTAAATCAACCGGATATGAAGCCTTACACATTACTGTTATGGGGCCTAAAGGACGCTGGGTAGAAGTGCAAGTTCGTAGTGAACGTATGGATGAAATTGCAGAAAAAGGATATGCGGCACACTACAAATACAAAAACGGCGCTACTGAAGAAAGCGGACTTGATGTGTGGTTAAACCTCTTGAAAGAGGCACTAGAAAACTCTGAAACAAATGCTGTTGACTTTGTAGAGGATTTTAAAATGAATTTATATTCTAAAGAAATTTTTGTCTTTACGCCAAAAGGAGAAATAAAATCATTGCCAAAAGGAGCTACCTCTCTAGACTTTGCATTTAGCATACACTCAGAAATAGGAATTAGAACCAGAGGAACACGTGTAAATGGCAAATTAGTCCCACTAAACTTTGAACTAAAAAGTGGTGACCAAATAGAAGTGATCACATCTCAGCATCAAAAACCTACCATAAACTGGCTAGATTATGTAACTACCTCTAGAGCAAAAACAAAAATTAAAAATGTTTTAAACGAGAATACCAAAAAAATTGGCGAAGAAGGGAAAGAACTCCTTACTCGTAAATTAAAACATTTAAAAATAACATTGAGTGAGCAAGTTATTAATGAACTGGTTAATTTCTTTAAACTCAAAACAAGTCTGGATTTATTTTATAGAGTAGGAATAGGTGCTATAGAAAACCAACAACTCAAGGACTATGCTGCGCAAAAAAGCAATACGTTTATTAATTTTTTCAAGAATAAAATAAAACGTTCACCAAGTCATACTTCTGACGAGGACATACACAAACCCATTATCAGCAGCAATTATGACATGCTGGTTTTTGGTAAAGAACATGATAAGCTAGATTATAAATTATCTCCATGTTGCAATCCTATTCCGGGTGATGATGTTTTTGGTTTTGTTACTATTAATGAAGGAATAAAAGTGCATAAAAAAGATTGCCCTAACGCAATAGGAATGCAATCTAATTATGCCTATCGGATCATGTCAGCAAAATGGATTGACTCCTCTCAAGAGGAATTCAAGGCTATTATCAATATTACCGGAATGGATGTATTGGGGCTTGCAAATGAACTCACAAAGGTAATATCAAACAACATGAATGTCAACATCCAAAGTATTTCACTTAGCACAGATGCCGGTATTTTTCATGGACAGGTAACCGTTATTGTGCAGAACAATACTATTTTGAAAAAAATGATCAGCAACATCAAAAAAATAGATGGAATAGACAAAGTTACAAGAGAATATAAAACATAACAATTCACATACTAATTTAGTATCCAACACCTTTTTTTTATAAATCAAGTTCAATCTTGTATGTATTCAAAAAAGAAAACTTTACATTTTAAACTAAAAAAATTATCTTTGCCAGCATATGACACTTATTGCCACAGACAACTCAAAAAACCAAGAAATCGTTAGGAATGTCTTTACGATTTATCTTGAAAAAAAAGGGCATCGCAAAACACCAGAGCGATATGCTATCCTACAAGAAATTTATGACAGCGAAGAGCATTTTGATGTAGAAAATTTATACATCAAAATGAAAAATAAAAACTACCGTGTGAGTAGGGCTACACTTTACAACACTATTGAGTTACTGCTAGATTGTGCCTTGGTTAGAAAGCATCAATTTGGTCAAAATCAAGCGCACTATGAAAAATCGTATTTTGACAAACAGCACGATCATATCATTATGACTGATACTGGGGAAGTAATAGAGTTTTGTGACCCAAGAATTCAAACCATAAAGAAAACTATTGAAGAGATTTTTGACATTGAAATCACCAATCATTCTCTTTACCTGTATGGCAATAAAAAACAAAAACAATAAGAGAACACTAGTTCTTAAAATATAAAATTAACTACAAATAACACATAGAATGACGGTAGATTTATTATTAGGATTACAATGGGGAGATGAGGGAAAAGGAAAAATTGTTGATGTTCTTACTTCAAAATATGATATTATTGCACGTTTTCAAGGTGGCCCAAACGCAGGTCATACTTTAGAATTTGACGGAATAAAACATGTTTTAAGAACTATTCCATCCGGTATTTTTCATAAAACTGCTGTAAACATAATAGGTAACGGAGTTGTTATTGACCCTGTAGTTTTTCAAAAAGAAATTGAAGGTCTCGAAAAATTTAATTTAGATATCAAAAGCAAATTAATCATTTCTAGAAAAGCACACTTAATCTTACCTACACACCGCTTGCTAGATGCTGCCTCTGAAGCATCAAAAGGGAAAGCAAAAATTGGATCTACATTAAAAGGTATTGGCCCAACATATATGGACAAAACCGGTAGAAACGGAATTCGTGTGGGTGATATTGAACTCGAAGATTTTGCAGATCGTTATAGAGCATTAGCTGACAAGCATGAAGAAATGATCAAATTTTACGATGTATCAATTCAATACAACTTAGCTGAAATGGAAGCTGAATTCTTTGAAGCAATCGAAGAATTAAAAAAATTAGATTTTATTGACAGCGAAGAATATTTACACCAAGCTCAAAAGTCTGGTAAATCCATCTTGTGCGAAGGTGCTCAAGGTTCTTTACTGGATGTTGATTTTGGAACGTATCCTTTTGTAACATCATCAAATACTACAGCTGCAGGTGCTTGTACTGGTTTAGGTATTGCTCCAAATAAAATTAAAGAAGTTTACGGAATTTTTAAAGCCTATGTTACTCGTGTAGGAAGTGGTCCTTTCCCAACTGAGCTTTTTGACGAAGATGGAGCGACAATGGCACGTGTAGGAAACGAATTTGGATCGGTAACAGGAAGACAAAGACGTTGCGGATGGCTTGACCTTGTAGCATTAAAATATGCTGTACAAGTTAACGGTGTAACCCAATTGATGATGATGAAAGGTGACGTACTTTCTGGATTTGAAACTCTAAAAGTTTGTACGGATTACAATTATAAAGGTGAAAAAATTTCACATTTCCCGTACAACATTGAGCCAGAAAATGTGACTCCAGTTTACCAAGAATTTAAAGGTTGGAAACAAGATTTAACGGGCATGACCACTTATGACGAGTTGCCTATTGAATTAAAAGAGTACATTGCTTTTATTGAAAAAGAAGTGGAAGTGCCTATCAAAATAGTATCTGTAGGTCCAGACAGGAAACAAACCATATTAAAATAAATACATTAAACGCTCTGTAAATCAGAGCGTTTTTTTATACATTAGTAATGAAATAGCCAAGCCAAATCCACCACACAATGATACCAAAGCAAGGAATAATTTTACGTTATACACTACTATTTGCTTGTTTTAGTATGCTCTTGTCTTGTAAGGAAGATCAAGACATCACTTTAAATGCCGACAATCAGAAATATAGCGTAAAAGGGAATAAAATTTTGAAAGACAACCAACCCATTCAGTTGATTGGAACAAATTCATTTCAAGTTTTTGGAGCAAACGACACTAAAATGAGTAGTTGGAATATGGATATCGCTAGGGAATTCATTGGTAATGTCTTAGAGCAACCCTTAACCGGAATGCCTATAAAAGACAGTAACGGTTCTTTTTTACACTCATTAGAAAGTGTTGTGGATGGAAATCGAAAAAATAACAGAGTTACCATTTTATGCGGTTTTGGCTGGGACGGAAAAACAGACACAGAATTTACAGGTAAAAGCCCGTCAAAAACCATTTGGTGGAAAGCCTATAAAGAAAAACTCCAAGCTTGGGCACTGTATTTTAAAAATCAACCCGATGTGTGGATCGAAGTTTGGAATGAGCCCTACAGATTTGATCGAGCTGATGGGTATACTGATGAGGTCTGGGAAAAAGACATGGAAGAACTAGTAGTCCAAATTAGAAATACAGGGAATACTAATATCATTTTGATTCCTTGTGCAGAACAGGGACAAGATGAAAGCGTGTTGCTCAATAAAGGAATTACTTTTTTACAAAAAAAATCAAATATTATCTTTGATATACATGCTTATGAAAAATGGCTCTTAGACAATACTACTAACATAAATAGTAGAATGGATGCATTAAAAAAGCAAAATTTACCAATCCTTTTTGGAGAAACAGCTCCTATGAATGCTGGAATTTTAATGGATCCGCGGTATTTTCTTGATGCTGCGTACAACAAAGGATTTTCTATATGTGCATGGGTATGGAAATATGACAAAAATGACCTGGATGCACTACTCACTGCTGATGGCAATCCGAATGACACTAACAATAATAATTGGGGTTCCACTTATAAAAACCTAGCTGCTAAACCTCGAAATCCTTAATTTTTTTTAGAACTTAAAATGAAAAATCCAAATATTAAAATCCAAAGCACTGAAATTCTTTCTGACAACTGGTATCATTTAAATAAGGTAACATTTGATTATCAAAAAAAAGATAACTCTTGGATTACTCAAAAAAGAGAGGTTTATGATAGAGGTAATGGAGCTGCCATATTGCTATACAACACGCAGTTTAAAACAGTTGTACTTACAAAGCAGTTTAGACTTCCTACCTATTTAAACGGCAATGACAGCGGCATGATGATTGAAGTTTGCGCAGGACTTCTTGATCAAGACAATCCTGAACAATGCATTATAAGAGAAACAGAAGAAGAAACGGGATACCGAATTTCAAAAGTAAAAAGAATTATGGAAACTTACATGTCGCCGGGTGCTGTTACTGAAATTCTCTATTTATTTACCGGTGAATATAATGCCAATATGAAAGTAAGTGCAGGTGGAGGAGCCGAACATGAAGAGGAAAATATTGAGGTTATTGAAATGCCATTTGATGCTGCTTATGCTATGATTGAAAGTGGTGAATTAAAAGATGCTAAAACAATTATGCTCTTGCAGTATGCCAAAATAAATAACCTTTTGTAATGAATAACACTATTAAAGGAGTTTTATTTGCTTTACTAGCTACTTTACTTTGGTCAGGAAATATGGTTATTGCAAGTGGGATCAAAGGACACATCCTTCCTATTGGCTTAGCATTTTGGCGCTGGGCGGTGGCTTGTATTGTTTTGGCACCATTTGCTTTAAAAACAACTATTGACACCATTTCAACAGTCAAAAAACACGTTAAATACCTATCTCTTACTGCTTTGTTAGGCATTACCATTTTTAACACACTCATTTACTTTGCTGGCAAAACAACTAGTGCGTTAAACTTGTCATTAATTGCGATTTCAATTCCATTATTTATAGTATTATTGTCCCGTGTTATTTTCAAAGAAAAAGTTTCAACTACACAAACTATTGGAATTACAATCATTATAACTGGAGTTTTGGTTCTTATTTCCAAAGGATCATTTCAAGCATTATTGCACATAAAATTTGCCGTTGGAGATGTTTTAATGCTTTTGGCTTGCTTCTTCTTTGCTAGTTACACCATTTTAGTTCGCAAGAAACCAGATGCGTTGGCTCCAAAAGTATTTCTATTCAGTGTGTTTGTCATTGGAACTATTTTTCTGCTTCCAGTTTACATCATAGAACACATTTACTTTAAAAAAGTAACTCTGGATTCAAAAACTATCTTAATTACGTGCTATGTTGGCGTTTGCGCCTCCTTAATTTCATTTTATGTATGGAACGAAGCTATTCGTTTGATAGGCACCTCAAAAACAGCTTTAATTTACTACTTAATCCCCGTATTTAGTGGCCTATTAGCCTATTTATTTCTGCATCAAGAAATTTCACTTTCGCAAATAATCAGTATGGGAATCATCATTACCGGTTTGTTAATTACGAATAAAAAATAGAATTGGTAACTTATTAAAAAAATTAAAACAGTCTGTTTCTAATCATTATTTCTTCTTTAAATTCGGTAAAAAAAGCGCTATAATACCAATCAAGGGAAGATAAGCACATATAAAATAAACATGAGTTATACTAGTTTGATCAGCAAGATGACCTAGTAAAGCAGAACCTAAACCTCCCATTCCAAAAGCAAAACCATAAAACAATCCTGAAACCATTCCGAGTTTTTTAGGCAATAACTCTTGAGCATAAACTAAAATAGCAGGAAAAGCAGATGACATGATGATTCCAATAAGCACTGATAAAACTCCTGTCCAAAATAAATCGGCATACGGCAACAATAAGGTGAAAGGTGCAGCCCCCAAAACAGAGAACCAGATTACATATTTTCTTCCAAACTTATCGCCAATTGGTCCGCCTAAAAGTGTACCTATAGCACAAGAAACTAAAAATATAACCAAATAAAACTGTGCATCTTGTACCGACAAGCTAAATTTTTCAATAAGATAGAAAGTGAAATAACTAGACATACTAGCCATATAAAAGAACTTAGAAAAAATCAAAACCAACAAAACTACCACAGCTAAAACAATGGTATTTTGGGATAAATCCGGAAGAGCAATTACTGTTTTCTTGGTGCTTCGCAAACTCAAATGATGCTGGTACCATAAGGCAATTCTACTCAAAACCATTAGGCCAATTAAAGCCGCTGCAACAAACCAAATGATATAAAACTGTGAATTAGGAACTACAATTAAAGCAATTAATAAAGGCCCAATAGCAGTACCTGCATTACCTCCTAGCTGAAAAATAGATTGTGCCAATCCTCGTTTGCCACCAGAGGCTAGAAACGATATTCTAGAAGCTTCGGGATGAAAAATAGAAGATCCTATTCCTACCAAAACAACAGCAATAATAATCATTTCAAAACTAGAAGCGTAAGACAAACATATAATTCCTGACATAGAAAACAACATCCCGAAGATTTGTGAAAAAGGCTTTGGCCTCTTGTCTGTATATAACCCAACTAATGGCTGCAAAATAGAGGCGGCCAGTTGATAAGCTAACGTAATTAGACCTATTTGTGAGAAAGTCAAATTAAAATTTTGTTTTAAAATGGGATATGATGCCGGAATAACAGCTTGTAACAAATCGTTTAATAAATGTGCAAACGCAATAGAGAACAAGATCGAATAAACAGTTTGCTGTGCAATAGGATTTGTATCACTTTGGGACACCGAATTAGTAGATGTATTCATATTTAAAAAATAGATAAACGTATATAAAATTTAGTTGTGATAATTCAGTTCAAATGAATTGTACTAAAAAATACCAAAACAACAAAGTGACAAACGATAATGGAATTCCAAAACCAATCATCATACTACTTAAACGAGGTTTTAAACCATGGGAAGCAGACAAGATACAAGCAGTAATCATAGGAGCCATAGCAGCTTCCATGATTGCTACTTGAATAATTTTAGAGTGCTGTTGCAAAAGCACAACATACAACAAATAAATAAGTGCAGGCGTTAGGATTAATTTATATAGAAGTCCGAGTCCTAAAAAACTCCAATGCTGACTTTTACGTTCAAACTTTAGCTGTAAACCAACTGATAACAAGGCTATTGGTGTTACGCCACTTCCTACTTTTTGCAATCCAAATTGAAGCGTATCAACAAAATCATATCCTAAATTATTCATGATACATGCAATAATGAATGTAATAAAAGGTGGAAAAAAAAGGATTTTTTTTAAAATATCAAATCCATTAGATTGACTACTAGAATACATCGTAGCGACTAGAATACCTAGGGTAGAAAGTACTACAAAAGATCCGGGTTGATCAACCAAGATAGCTGTTTTCAATCCTTCTTCACCATACAAAGCCTCAATTATGGGAAATCCTAAAAAGGAAGTGTTTCCTAATCCTGCCGTCAGAATCAAACATCCAATGAGTTTATTAGACCAACCAAATTTTTTCCCTAAAAGTGTAAAAAAAAGGTACGCGCCGATAAAGCCTATCCAAGCCACACCAATAGGAAAAAGCAACTCCGTACTCCATTTTATTTTAGGGATGTAAAATAGTCCAAGCGCGGGAAGACAAATATAAATTACAATTTTATTCAGAAATTTATAAATGTCTACTGGAAATCCTTTGCAATGTTGCAAAACAATACCGAGTACTAAAAAAACAAAAATTAATATAAAATTGGTCATAGCTTAATTTGCTACAAAAGTACCCCTATTTTATGAATTGAATCAAATGAATTTACAAATAGGCACATCACGAAGAAAAAAACATTTTAAAATTGGTAAATTAAAAATACATCGTATATTTGTAACATATTTTATTACAGTATGATTTCAGGTAAGTTTGCTATAACCATTCACATTCTCACATTGCTGCATCAATTTCCTGAGGAATTTTTATCCTCAGAGTTCTTGGCTTCGAGTATGAATGTACACCCCGTTTTGGTTAGGAAAGAGATAGCAAACCTTAAAAAAAATAATATTGTAGTTAGTAAAGAAGGTAAAAATGGAGGTAGTAAATTATCCGTTTCAGCAGCTTCCCTTACTTTAGATACCATATTTAAAATGACTTTTGAAACGGTTAACTTAGGCTTTGCAAAAAACACGCCCAATCCAAAATGCCCTATCGGAAGAAAAATGAATGAAAAACTAACTGATTTGTATGATGAGATCAACACTAAAATCAGCTCTGAATTGAGCAACATAACACTCGAAAAATTTTCGAACCAATTTTAAACTTTTTTTGAATTAAACTGTAACATTTTTTATTACTTATTAAACCCCAACATTATGAAAATTGCTATTATTGGCGCCACAGGATTTGTGGGCACTGCTATTTTAAACGAATTAAACGCACGTAATCATGAAATTACTGCAATTGCGAGAAACCCAAAAGACGAAAACAAAGAACACGTAAAATGGATTAAGGCCAATGCCCATGTAGAAACGGAATTACTTGAGGCCATTTCAGGAAATGATCTTGTGATTAACGCGTATAGTGCAGGCTGGACAAATCCAAACTTTTACAACGATTTTCTTGAAGCCTCAAAAACAATTCAGGAAGCGGTAAAAAAATCAGATGCAAAACGATTCCTCACCATTGGAGGTGGCGGTAGTTTGTATGTTGCGCCGAATGTTCAAGCAGTAGACACACCTGATTTCCCTAAGGAATATTATACGGGCGCTA
This sequence comes from Flavobacterium sp. GNP011, assembly GCF_056428925.1. Taxonomy (NCBI): domain Bacteria; kingdom Pseudomonadati; phylum Bacteroidota; class Flavobacteriia; order Flavobacteriales; family Flavobacteriaceae; genus Flavobacterium; species Flavobacterium sp. GNP011. The sequence continues at coordinate 89,911 of NZ_JBWJVJ010000005.1, forward strand.
CCGCTGCAAGAGATTACTTGAATCATATTAAAGAGGAAAAAGAATTGAATTGGACATTCTTTAGTCCAGCTTTAGAGATGCACCAAGGGATAACTACAGGAAGAACTGGAAAATACCGTTTGGGTTTAGAAAATCCTGTCTTTAATGAAGATAATAGAAGCATCCTATCTGTAGAGGATCTTGCGGTTGTTATTGCCGATGAAGCCGAAGAACCAAAGCATCATCAAGTACGATTTACGGCAGCATACTAATTTTATCTCATTACAAAAAACAGTTTCAAAAGGCAAAAGCTTATTTGAAACTGTTTTTGTTTTTAGTACTTTTACAGTTCAACGCCAACATATTTTGGAACAAAAAAACAAAAACCCAAGCGCACTACACGAAAAACCCGGAATTTCTCCTCCCGATATGATAAGCACAACATCTGTTGGTGCTATTCAGCGTTTTAGAAAAATACAACCGTCCGCAAAAGAGCTCGTTGAAGGCATTTTAGCCGAAAATATTACTGCCTTGAGCCGAGCCATTACTCTTGTAGAAAGCACCAGCAGTACTCATTTGGCTAAAGCCAATGAAGTAATCACAGCTTGCTTGCCACATGCTAAACAATCTGTTAGAATTGGAATTACAGGTGTTCCCGGCGTGGGAAAAAGCACTTTTATTGAGGCATTTGGGAAATACTTAACGAGCTTAGGAAAAAAAGTTGCCGTACTAGCCGTCGATCCTAGTAGTACTATTTCACACGGAAGTATTCTGGGTGATAAAACTCGTATGGAAGAACTAGTCAAAGATAAAAATGCGTTTATCCGTCCATCAGCCTCAGGAGAAACATTAGGAGGTGTAGCCCGTAAAACTCGTGAAACCATTACACTTTGTGAAGCTGCAGGGTTTGATATTATTATTATAGAAACTGTTGGCGTAGGCCAAAGCGAAACGGCTGTTCACAGTATGGTTGATTTTTTTCTGTTGTTAAAAATATCTGGGGCAGGCGATGAATTACAAGGCATTAAACGCGGGATTATGGAAATGGCAGATGCTATTGTGATCAACAAAGCCGATGGGGATAACGTACGAAGAGCCAATCTTGCCAAATTAGAATTCAACAGAGCTTTGCATCTTTTTCCGGCCAAAAAATCAGGCTGGACACCAACCACGGCAGCTTGTAGTGCCATTACTCACGAAGGCATACCCCAAGTGTGGCAAACCATTCAAAAATTTTTAGAGCTGACCAAAGGGAACAATTATTTTTTTGAAAAAAGAAAAGAACAAAATCAATATTGGATGCTTGAGACGATCAACGAACAATTAAAAACCAATTTTTTTAGCAATCCAGAAATCCAAAAATCATTAACCTCTACAAAAAAAGCGGTGCAAAATGATGAAATTTCACCCTTTGCAGCCGCTCAAAAATTATTAGAAACCTATTTCAAAAAAGAGTAAACTTACTCTTTTTCGTAGCGTTCCATTTCCCGGTCATAAAACTCATTGGCAAGAACGATTAATCCTTCCATTTCAGTATTCAATTCGGCTTCATCTAAATCCTCAGCTTCTTCCATAAACTCTACCTCATCGTCTTTCAGATTAATTATAAATCTTGGATAGTCTAAGTGTATGATAAAAATATCTTCGGGAAAATCAGTATTGTCTCCTAGTAAAAATTTTGGTAATTCCATTATGTATTATTTTATTGATTCGTTTTATAATTCACCAGTTAAGTGAGTTTTCTTTAGTTCCGCCAAAACTTCAAAAATCTATTTATCAGAAAGAATTATGGGTGCACTTCCTTTACCATTCATAAAAATAATTTTTGTGTTTGATGACGCTGCTAATTCTTTTTGTGCCTTTATTTGCTCGTATTGCAATTGCTTATCTGATAATCCCGTCGAAATGATACGCTGATAATCTGCAATACCTTGTGCTTCTACTCTTTTACGTTCGGCCTCTTGTTTTTCTTTCTGCAACACAAACGTCATTTTTTGCGCATCTTGCTCTGCGTTAATTTTACTTTCGATAGAGGCTTTTACTGATGCTGGTAAGTTTATATTTCGAATGAGAAGTTGCTCTAAAACTAACCCTCTAGCTTTGAAATCAGCTTCAATAGTTTTAAAAATACGCTGTTGAAATTCATTTCGTTTTGTTGAATATAAAGCTACGGCATCATAATAAACAGCATTGTCTCTAATACGCGTTCTGGTTACTGGACGAACAATTTTATCTGAGTAGTTTACACCAATTTCTTTAAAGATTTTTGGAGCTGATTCTGGAGAAATTCTGAATAAAACAGTCAAATCGATGACTACTTCCAGTCCATCATTAGAAAGAACACGAATGGCATCATCACCTTGCTGAGCTCCTTCGCTATGAACGGCAGACATGGTATAATTTTGTGTTTGAATGTCAAATTCAGTCACATCCATAAGAGGATTAATCAAACTCAATCCGCTTTCTAGGATATCTGACTGCACACTTCCATAAAGCGACTTTACGCCTACTTTACCAGCATCTATTTGCTTGAAAACCGACGAAAAAATGCCTAAGAAAATCAATAGTACACCTACAGCTTTTAGAGCTACTGAATATTTAGAGAAAGAATTTGCAGTAGTATTTAATGTAAAACTAAAAACTAGAAGAACAACTCCAAGGATAATAAATACAATCATTTTGTTAGGGATTAAGTTTATATCCTTGTTATACGGAAATAGAAATAAGAAGTTACAATGTACGAAAAAATTTAACTTTGATGTTGTTGCATTGCCAACTTCTTAGTCAATCTGGCAAAGCGAATATACAAAAATAATGCAGCAATTGTTAAACCTGCCAAAAGTCCTATCCAGATACCCACCGCTTTGAGCTCTGTGTACTTTCCTAAATAATAGGATATAGGAAAACCTACAACCCAATAGGCTACAAAGGTAATGTACATAGGGATTTTTACATCTTGAAGACCTCTAAGTGCACCCAAAACAACTACTTGAATTCCATCTGAAATTTGAAATATAGCGGCAATCAATAATAGTTTTGAAGTGATTGCTATAATTTCATTATTATCAACCATTTGACTCGCATCGGACATGTTCAAGAAAAAATGTGGTAACACTTGATGAAAAATAACAAATAAAATCGCAAAAAATATTTCTAGTAAAATAGCTAAAATAAAAATAGAGCGCGCTACTACAATAAGTTGCTTAAAATCATTCAATCCCTTGGTATTACTTACTCGTATCATGGCTGTAACACTAAGTCCCATAGCCACCATAAAGGTAGATGATGCCAGGATTAATGCAATTTGATTTGCAGCTTGACTATTTTTTCCCAATGATCCAGAGAGCCAAATTGCCGCCGTAAATAAAGTAACCTCAAAAAGCATTTGCATGGCTGAGGGCATTCCTAAATTAATAATTTTTTTAAGAATCGATTTTTTTATTTCTTTGAAACTAAAATTCTTAAAGTATTTTTTCAAATCGGCGTTTCTTTTCATCAGATAATGCATAAAAACCACCATCATGATTCGGGATAAAACCGTTCCTAGTGCTGCACCTAAAATTCCTAATTTTGGAAAAATCCAAATTCCATAAATCAATACGTAGTTAAAAAAGATATGCACGACATTTGCTAGCAAAATAGCATACATAGAATATTTAGTTTTTGATAAACCATCTGCAAACTGCTTGTATCCTTGGTACATAATTACCGGGATCATAGAAAAAGCAACCCAATCAATATAAGGTGCAGCAAGATCTGCCACTTCTTTGGGCTGTTGCATGATATACATTACCTGCTTAGAAAGCACTGTAACCACAAACAATACAAATCCCAAAATGGTACATAACAATAATCCGTGATGAAAAGTAGTTCGGATTTTTTGATTGTCTTTCTCAGCATCGGCCTCTGCAATAAGCGGTGTTATTGCCGTAGAAAACCCAATACCTATAGACATTGCAATAAAAATAAAACTATTTCCAAGTGAAACTGCTGCTAATTCAGTAGAGCCTAATTTCCCTACCATAAAATTATCTACAATACCTATTAATGTATGCCCCAACATTCCTAGAATGACAGGATAGGCTAATTTGATGTTATAAGAAAACTCTTTGACGTACTGAGATAAATTCACTTTGTTATTTTTTGAAGGCAAAGATAATTAGAAGCTTTCAATTCTAACCGTGTTATTACATTATTAACCCAACCTTTTTTGAATAATATATACAAAAACAAGAAATTCTATAACAAACCAATTGAATTGTATAACACCCTAACAAAGCTTCAGGTCTATATTTGTACCGTTGTTTTGTTTGAATAATAATAACTAAATGACACAAAATATTAATATTAAATTTTACAATTATGACAATCGCAGGAAAAATTAAAACAGGATTTTTAGTAGCAGTAGCAATGATGTTTGCTTCAACAACTCAAGCACAAGAAACAAACACAGCAGAAAATTACGATCAAGGTTTCCGTTTAGGTGTAGGATTAAATGCAGGTTACTCAACTAATGATCCATATAAACTATCCCTTGGAGCTGACGTAAGAGGTCAGTATGATTTATCAAAAAGATACTCTTTGACTTTAACTACAGGATATACCAATTTATTTCAAAGTAAAGCAGATGGCTTTCCTGGACAAACAGAAGGAAAAGATTTAGGTTTAATCCCAGCTAAAGCAGGTTTCAAAGCATTTGTTTGGAATGATCAATTTTACTTAATGGGTGAAGCAGGTGCTGCATTTGCAGTAAGTAATGTAGACAATACAAGAGATAAAACATCTTTATTGTTGTCTCCAAGTATTGGATACGCTACTAAATATATCGATGTATCGTTGAACTATACACATTACAATCATTTTGATCGTTTAAACAACAATGGAACTCTTGGTAGAGGAGTTGGACAAGTTGGTGTACGTTTGGCTTACGGTTTTAAACTATAAGACCTCATAAAATTAGTTATAAAAAAATGCGCTGAAATTCAGCGCATTTTTTTTGTCTATTCCTTTTCTAACATTTCTTTATACAATTCCATATTAGCCTTGACCTTATCATCCATCTCTGGCTCCTTAATATCAGTGTGTTTTTGCATTTCTTCCCAGATAATCTTAGCCACAATATAACGTGCCATTTCTTTATCATCGGCTGGAACAACATACCATGGCGCATGCTCAGAACTTGTCTTGTTTATGGCTTCTTCATAAAAATGCATATAATTATCCCATTGATCACGCTCTTTCAAATCTCCCACCGAAAATTTCCAGTTGTGCTCCCGCTCTTCTAATCGGCGTAACAAGCGCTGCCTTTGCTCCTCTTTACTCAAATGCAAAAAGAACTTTAGCATTATGGTTCCATTTTGGGTAATATGCTTTTCAAAATTATTGATCTGCTCCATTCTATTTTCCCAAAACTCCGGCGTAATGTCTGCCACGTCTTCAACTCCTGGTAGATTTTCGTTCAAAATATATTCGGGATGCACTCTCGTAACCAAAACATTTTCATAATGCGATCTATTAAACACGGCAAACTTTCCTTTTTCTGGTAAAACTAAATAATGCCTCCACAAATAATCATGCTCTAACTCAGTAGAATTTGGCGTTTTAAAACTATGCACCACCACCCTCTCGAGTTAAATTCCTTAAAAACTTCCCGAATCAAACTGTCCTTTCCAGAAGTGTCCATTCCTTGCAAACAAATCAAAACACCATACCTATTGTGCGCGTACATGACATCTTGCAAGGCACTTAATTTTTCAGTGACATTCTTTAATTTGTCTTCTTTTTTTTCATCGCTGGCACCAATTTCTAAATTGGTTGGCAATTTTGACAACTTAATTTTGTCAACAACTTTAAAATCATCCGGATTTATAGACTTCATAGGAAATAATTTATCTTTACTTCTCAAATATAACAAATTACAAGAAGCTTTTTCCTGCTGTACGCTTGAATCTTTTCCTCCGCCAAAAAAAGGCGTTCGTAAAAGGATATCGCTTCCATCAGGGCTAGGGACTTGCTGTAAAAACACAAATAATGGAAAAATTCAAACTCGAAATTCTCTTGCATATCATCGGTATTGGTTCAGCTTCAGGACTAATCTATAAAGATAATTCCCTACTAATAATAGGAGATAACAGCGGATTCCTTTATGAATATCAATTAGATTCTAAAGACTTAAAACGCCATCCATTGCTCGAAAATCCTATTGAAAACACCCCTAAAAAAGATAAATCCGATTTTGAAGCTATCGCATACTTTGCCGATAGTCTTTATGTTTTTGGATCTGGGTCAACCGGCAATAGGAACAAAATGATTCAACTAAACGATGCCGATAAAAAAATAATTGCAACGCACGATCTAACCGATTTATATGCTGTCATGCAAAACTTCGGCGAGATCAATCCCGAAGATTTCAATATTGAAGGCGCCACGTATAATGGTCAAAATTGGTATTTATTGAATCGCGGCAACGGAATTTCGAATAAAAATGTACTTTTTACCATAGCTGGCAAAAACCTAACAAACGATTTTCAAATTCTTTCCAATGCTTACAAATTGCCTAAAATAAAGGGCGTTCGAACCAGCTTTACCGATGCCATTCTTGTAGACGATACGCTTTATTTTTTGGCCACAGCCGAAGATACAAAATCAACGTATGACGATGGCGAAGTTTTAGGAAGCTTAATTGGGAGCATCGACTTGAAAACCATGAAAATCAATTTCACACAAAAAATTAGCGATACCCATAAATTCGAAGGATTGACTTTATACACCAATTCAAAAAAAAAAATTGAGTTCCTGCTTTGTGAAGACAAAGACACTGAAGTTTTAGAAACGTATATTTATAAATTATCTTTTTCAAAACAATAAATCAAAAAATATTTTATCTCCATCCCAACCTTTTTCATTTTTTTAATCTCTTTAGTAGAAAGACATAAATTGTGATAAACGAAAATTTAATTTCTGACTGCAAAAAAATGCACCGAGATGCCCAGCGTCAAGTGTACGAGCTTATGGCTCCAAAATTGTACCGCACTTGCAAGCGCTACCTAAAGAAAGAGGAAGAAATAGAAGAGGCATTGGCCGACGCTTTCTATACTATTTTTACCAAACTCGACCAGCTCAAAGAATTTGGCGCTTTTGAAGCTTGGTCCCGAAAAATTACAGTCAATCATTGTTTGGCTACCATCAAGAAAAATACCAATTTCAATTTGCATCTTGATGATATCAAAATTATTGCGCAACCTTTTACTGATGAAATAACGGACCTCGAAGAGGAAGATTTGCTGAATTTGCTCAATCACATTCCTGAAGGTTGCAAGACGATTTTTAATCTTTTCGTAATCGAAGGCTATGGCCACAAAGAAATTGCAGTTATGCTGAACATTTCCGAAGGCACATCCAAATCACAATTGAATGCTTCGAAAACCAAGCTAAAGGAATTAGTAAACAATTTGTATTACCAAAAAGCGAAATAGTCATGGACAATCAAGAAAAAATATTCAACAAAATAAAAAATGCTTCCCAAAAAGCAGAAGAAAAAAACTTTCCTGCAATGGAAAAAGTTTGGATGCGAGTAGAAGAAAAGCTAGACAAGAAAGAAGACAAAAAAGCTATTGCACTTTGGAAAAAATTAACCATTGCCGCTTCACTCCTATTGTTTTTCTCATTGGGATACCAGTTTATTAAAAACGATTCAAAAGTAATCAAGCCAAGCGGAACCAAAGAAAACAGCATAGTTATACAAGAAAAAACAGAGCCTAAACAAACTGAGGGACTTTCAAAAACCATAAAACCAGATGCAGAAGTTAGTCTAAAAAAACAAACTGAAAAACCTGTAGTTGTAGTAGAAAAAACTACACATACCAATAGTGACATTAACCCGCTTTCTAGTGTCAAAACTGATGAAATTGAGCTTAACGAAAACAAAGAAGCGACCATAATCGCCGTGAAAGTCGAAGCAATTGCATTACAAGAAAACAAGGCAAAAGCCAAAATTTCATCAACTTACGATGCAATAACAAAAACTATTTCAGGAATTGTAACCGACGAAATAAACCAGCCTCTTCCTGGGGCAACTGTTTTGGTTAAAGGAACAACTCAAGGAGCAATAACTAATATTAATGGTGAATTTAACATTAAAGCTGAAAAAGGAGATGAACTTGTTTTTTCATATATAGGATATGAAAACAGTTATGCTACTGTTGGTGAAAATGATAAAATAAATATGAAACTGGTTAATAATTCAATGGCTTTGAATGAAGTTGTAGTTGCTGGTTATGCATCTAAGCCAAAAAAATCAGCTTTGACGGGTTCTGTTACTATGATTTCTGGTACTGATTTGATGAAACAAAAATCAGCAAATGTTAGTCAAGCCCTTCAAGGTAAAATTGCAGGAGTTCAAATTACAAACAATCCTGAATATTTGAGTCAAGACTCGCCTAAACCTTATCCAACAATTAGAATCCGCGGAAACGCATCCATTACACAATCAAACGAACCTTTATACATTATTGATGGTGTTCCTGTGAATCCTGAGGAGTTCAAACAATTAAAACCCGAAAATATTAAAACTGTAAACGTTCTAAAGGACTTCGCTGCAACTTCTTTATACGGAAGTAGAGCATCAAATGGTGTCATTTTACTAACAACAAAAAAAGGAACTTATCAAAATCTTTCTAAAAAAGAACTAGAAAAAAGACTCAAAAAACTGAGCAAAAATAAAAAGCAAGAACAAATAGTAGTTCCACCAAAATCTATCGAAGTTTCACAAGAAGACTATGAAAATTTTGTAGAAAATCAATTCGAAAGTCCAAAATCAGCACCACTTTCCACTTTCTCCATTGATGTTGACAACGCTTCTTATACCAACATAAGACGTTTCATCAACAACGGACAAACCGTGCCGAAAGATGCCGTGAGAGTTGAAGAAATGATGAACTTTTTCAAGTATAAATATCCACAACCACAAGACCAAAATCCGTTTTCGATTAATACGGAATACAGTGATTGTCCTTGGAATCCAAAACACCAATTGCTAAAAATTGGTTTGCAAGGCAAAAATATTCCAACGGATAATCTGCCAGCTTCCAACTTGGTTTTCTTGATTGATGTTTCGGGTTCGATGAGTGATCCCAACAAATTGCCTTTACTGAAACAATCACTGAAAATTTTGGTAAACGAACTCCGAAAAAAAGACAAAGTAGCCATTGTGGTTTATGCCGGAGCAGCGGGAATGGTTTTGCCTCCAACAACTGGAGACGAAAAACAAACTATCATCGATGCGTTGGAAAAACTCAATGCTGGCGGAAGCACGGCTGGTGGAGCAGGAATAGAATTGGCTTATAAATTGGCAGAAGAAAATTTTATCAAAGGAGGAAACAACCGAGTAATTCTGGCTACTGATGGTGATTTTAACGTTGGTGCTTCATCCAATACAGATATGCAAACCTTGATAGAACAAAAAAGAAAATCGGGAGTTTTCTTAACTTGTTTGGGTTATGGAATGGGCAATTACAAAGACAGCAAAATGGAAACTTTAGCCGACAAAGGCAATGGAAATTATGCTTATATCGATAATATTCAAGAAGCCAATCGTTTCTTAGGTAAAGAATTCAAAGGTTCAATGTTTGCTATCGCCAAAGACGTTAAAATCCAAATCGAATTCAATCCAAAACATGTTCAGGCGTACCGATTAATTGGCTACGAAAACAGAAAATTGCGCCCTGAAGATTTTACAAACGATACCATTGATGCAGGAGAATTAGGTAGCGGCCATACAGTAACTGCTCTGTACGAAGTGATTCCAACTGGTGTGGAAAATGAATTTATCAACAATCAACCGGATTTAAAATACACCAAAACAAGCTCAAATGGAAGTGATTATTCTGATGAATTGGCAACTATAAAATTCCGTTATAAAAAACCAGACGGAGACAAAAGTATCGAAATGGTAAAAGCTATTGAAAACAAATCCATTCCATTAAAAAACTCGTCCGATGATTTTAAATTTAGTTCCGCTGTCGCTTGGTTTGGGTTGAAATTGAGAGATTCAAATCTAGTATCTAATAAATCCTCTGAAGAAATCAAAAAACTGGCAAAAGAAGGATTGTCCAATGACGAAGACGGTTATAAAGCAGAATTTATCCGCTTGGTTGAAACTGTAAAATAATTATTTTAACCCGAGTTAAGTTATTCCAATCTGCAAATGTTGTGTATAAAGATACACTGAATAAACTTCTCAATACACTTCGCACTCAACGTGAGTTATATTGAGAAGTTAGTGGCTAGTTAACCTAAGAAACGTAAAAAAAGAAAATTATGAAAAAGATACTTTTTATTGTAACAATACTTCTATCAATTAATAGCTTCGGACAAAAACCGACAGGAAAAGTTCAAGGATTACGAATTACAAATCAAGAAATTGCTTCTAAAAATGATACAATTATTAACGTCCTTTACAAAAACGAAATTGAGAATAAAAAAAAGCCGGCTTATTTTATAAATGGAAAGCTAATTAATGAAGGTATTTTAAGAACTATAAATCCAAATGAAATTGCAACCTATAATGTTGAAAAAAAAAATATTGAAATCGAAAATGTAAAATACCACGAACAACTTTATTTAGTAACTAAATCAACATATAAACCTAAATTAATTTCATTAAATAATTTAAAAGCTAAATATACAAACCTAAAAGCAAAGACAACAATATTTAAAATTGACAATACTATAGTGAATGCAGATTATAATAATTTTATAATTGACGAAAATTATATCTTAAAAATTATTGTTGAGCCGTTTGAAAATAAAAACGAAAAATTGAATGTGACTTTCGTGAATTTGCTAACTAAAGCAGAGGAGAATATTAAAAAATCAAAAGAAATAATATTACGTGGGAAAGATGAATTTGCGATAAATAAATAAATAACCAGCCACTAAAACACGCTACAAGCAATTTGGGTATTTGGCTCAATGGAAAAATTAGTTTTTATTTGGAAGATTTAGCAAATCCGAAAAATGGGCTTAATTTAGTAGCAAAATGCTTGTAGCGCGTGAACGTTATTGTCAGAAAAACTAAAAAAGATAAAATGAAACTAATTTTTTTAATACTACTTTTCTTACAATAATCCAATCTACTTTTTCTCAAACAGATAAAAAAGTAAACAATCTTATTTCAGCAAGTAAAACACAGATTGTTTCAATTGATCCTGTTTATTTCGTGCTGGGGACATTAAGTGATTATATGGGGCGTTTTTATGCTGTAAAAAGAGAAAAGCAAGTTGACAGATACTATCCTTTTGAAAAACAATTAGTAAATTATTTGAGTTTATATATTAAAACTGAATTAAATATTACTGTTGAAACAATTTTTCAAAAATCGAATCACTGTGAAATGTATTCCGAGGAAATTTCAAAAAAAATGAATAGTTTTTATGGCGAAAAAGATGAACTCTTAAATAACAAATTTGAAACGAATGAGCAGATCTATTCCTTTTTAGCAGGTGTTTATTACAGATATGGTGAAAAACTAGATTCTTCTATTTATAAAATTCAATTAACTAACTCAACTAAACATCAAAACTGCAACGAATTCCTTAAACAAGTTGGTTGTAAAAACATAGTATATGAATATTTGCAGAATATTCCAGCACAATTTATATATTACTTTGAACCAACAGCTGATTTGAAAAAATATTTTGATGCTATTGAGCCTGAAAGAGTAATACTTAAGAAATCATTTTATGATAGTATAGTAAAAATGACGGAGGGTGGTATAACGAAAACAGACTTAGAAATGAGTTTACAAAAATTAAAAGCGGACGGAATTGAAAAATTTAAAAAGGCTTCCAAAAAATAAATATCTTAACTTTGTTTTGGAACTAAAACAACACATCAAATGACTGATTTAAAAAATAAAACGGCGCTGGTTACCGGAGCCGGAAAAGGAATAGGAAAAGCAATTGCATTGGCATTAGCCAAAGAAGGTGTAAACGTAATTTTAGTAGCGCGCACTCAAGAAGAAATTGACAGTGTAGCTGCAAAAGTACGCTCGCTACGTGTAAAAGCCTTGGCTGTTACCGCTGATGTTGCTGATATCAACTCTGTAAACGCTGCGGTTGAAAAAGCGCTAAGCGAATTTGGAACTATTGATATTTTGATCAATAACGCTGGTATTGCATCGTTTGGAAAATTCTTAGAATTAGAACCAACAGACTGGGAACGCATTATTCAAGTGAATTTAATGGGACCGTATTACGTAACCAGAGCCGTTGTTCCGAATATGATTGAAAGGCAAACTGGAGATATTATCAACATATCGTCAACCGCTGGATTGGCCGGAAATGCCATGACTAGCGCGTATAGTGCCTCTAAATTTGCGTTGTTAGGACTAACCGATTCATTGATGCAAGAAATGCGCAAACACAACATACGCGTTACCGCACTTACACCAAGTACAGTTGCTACTGACATGGCAAAAGAACTAAAACTAACCGACGGAAATCCGGATAAAGTAATGCAAGCCGAAGATATGGCTGAGCTCGTAATCGCGCAACTCAAATTAAACCGACGCGTGTTTGTAAAAAACAGCAGTCTTTGGTCTACTAATCCGTAAAATTTAAAAGCTTACAGTATAAAAACTAAAAACCATTGAGAATCGCATTTTAATTGCTTTCTCAATGGTTTTTTCTTTATTACAATCTGTGGCTATTCCTTATTTTGTTGCGTAGCTCTATTTTTCTGTTCCTTTAAAATAGTATTCATATGTGCTTTTGTTTCTCTTTCGATATCACTTTCACTGAGTTGTAAACCTTTCGCATCGTCAACCAAAACATACCAAGGTTTGGTTTTTCCAAACGGATAGGCTCCAAAAACAATGACAGGAGTTCCTTTTACTTTTACATTTTGTTCATCTTCTAGCACCCATTCCTCTGCCCAACTGTACAATTTTTTAGCATCCGCTTCTTGAAGTCTCAAACAAGAATGCGAAGCAGGATACCCTGGGAGAGCATACTGATGAAAACCAACACCCAATTTATTTTCGATGTTAAAATTCCATTTTAAATCCCACTCATCGTTAAAAGTACTAGTTGTTTTTTCGGCTTTCCAGTTGGTAAAAAACAATCCCGTAGGTGTTTTATCTTTTTCCCTTCCCATATTCGTTGGACCGGTATAAATCAATTCGCCGTTTTCATAGGCAGCAAAGGTTTGTGTTGGGTACGAAAAATAGATAATCTTGTCAACATCTTTCAAATATGGAACTTTCAAAGGAAAAGGTAAATAATAGGCTATGTCTCCAGTAAAATCATTGGGAACAATAACCGAATCTAATTTTTTAAAATTTTCCGCATCTGTTCTATTAATCGCATAAGCAAGCTGCAATTGAGCACTATTGTTTGTAGCTTTCTTAACCCATTCTTTCGTGTTTTCAAAATGATAAGTGACCGTACCAGGTTTTTTTCGTTCTATTTTAGTTGGAATTTTTTCTGTTAGATTTTTGTCTTTAGACTTTTTAGCATTCTCTTGACAAGAAAACAAAACAGAGCAAACTAATGCACTAAGGATATAAACAATTGGCTTCATAAGGTTTAATTTTATTTTGTTAAAATTACCTCAATCAGCTATCAAGTCTCTTACACAATTTGTATTAGTTGTTACAGAATTAAACTTCAAAAAACCATTAAGAAATCAAGAAAATTAAGCCTAAAACTTAATGAACTCAACCCCTTAATGGTTTAAAAATGTTTTACTTAAATGACTTATATGTTTAAAACCTAAACTAACACAGATACAAAATCCATGCGCACGCTGCCATCCTCATCAATTCGAGTCAAGTTGATATCGTGTAGCGTATTCACCAATTCAGGATTCCAAGGCGTTTTTATTTTTACGTAATTTTCAGTAAATCCGTGAATATAGCCTTCCTTGTTTTCGCTTTCAAACAACACTTTGCGTTGCGTTCCCAATTGACTTTCATAAAAAGCACGACGTTTTTTCACTGATAATCCACGCAACATTTTACTCCGTTTCGCACGTACATTTGCCGGAACTACGCCACTCATAGCAGCAGCTTCGGTATTATCACGCTCCGAATACGTAAAAACGTGCAAGTACGAAATATCCAAATCATTCAAAAAATGATACGTTTCCAGAAAATGCTCGTCCGTTTCACCCGGAAAACCTACAATGACATCCACACCTATACACGCATGTGGCATTACTTCCCGAATTTTATTCACGCGCTCCGTGTACACCTCGCGCAAGTAACGGCGTTTCATCAACTTCAAAATATCGTTACTCCCTGATTGCAACGGAATGTGAAAATGTGGCACAAAAGTCCTGCTTTTCGACACAAATTCAATTGTTTCGTTTTTCAATAAATTCGGTTCAATAGAGGAAATTCGCAAACGTTCAATACCGTCTACTTCATCCAAAGCCTGAACCAATTCCAGAAAAGTATGTTCGTGTTTTTTATTTCCAAATTCCCCTTTACCGTAATCACCAATATTTACGCCAGTAAGTACGATTTCTTTAATGCCTTGTTTCGAAATTTCAGCTGCATTTTTCAATACATTTTCTAATTCGTCACTTCTAGAAATTCCTCTCGCCAGCGGAATCGTGCAATACGTACACTTATAATCACAACCATCCTGAACTTTCAAGAACGCACGCGTTCTATCGCCTATCGAATAACTGCCTACATAAAAATCAGCTTCGGCAATCTCGCACGAATGCACCTCGCCCATATCATTTTTAGACAAATCGTTGATGTAATCGGCTAGTTTGAATTTTTCGGTAGCACCAAGCACCAAATCTACGCCATCCACCGCCGCCAATTCCTCCGGTTTTAATTGCGCATAACAACCCACCGCAGCCACAAAAGCTTTATCATTGAGCTTCATAGCCTTACGCACCACTTGTTTGAATTGTTTATCGGCATTTTCAGTAACTGAACACGTATTAATCACATACATATCAGCCACTTCTTCAAAATCAACGCGATCAAACCCCTCGTCTTGAAGATTGCGCGCAATAGTTGATGTTTCTGAGAAATTGAGTTTACAGCCTAAGGTATAAAAGGCTACTTTTTTGCGTTTTTCCATAAGTAAGCGCTATCTAATGAAATCGTTGTCAAAAAAATAGCGTGCGCAAATTTACGAACAAATACGAGAAAACTGCACCGAATTGAATTTTTATTAAACAGGGCGTGCCCCTCCGTAAACTGCGGGTCGGGCTCTACGCTATATCTTTATTTTTTTAAAGAAAAAAATAAAGGATGCCGCTGCTATCCCTCACGCGAACCAACTCGCTGCAAACCAAAACGACTGCAACAAGAAACACACTATTCCTTTTGTAATAAAATTATTATTTCTATATTTGATAAATACAAACTAATTGTACTAAACGCTAATCATTTCAATTGGTTTGAATTGGAGAGGGTTTGTGGTATAGATCAGTAGTTGGCAGTAAGCGTATATAGTGCGAAATACAATTTTAAAATTAACAAAATGAATAGCGAACAAGTTCTAAGAATTAAAAGTGCAATGATTATTTATTCCCTTGAAAAAAGTTTAGGGAATTTTGTTCTAAATTCAGAATTACTGGAAAATATCTCAGAAGGTAATATATCGATGATATCCAATAGACTTCACGAAAATACCAAAGTTCTCGATAAAGATAAAATCTCATTACTTATTGAGTCTAGCTA
Source organism: Flavobacterium sp. GNP011 (assembly GCF_056428925.1). Lineage (NCBI taxonomy): Bacteria > Pseudomonadati > Bacteroidota > Flavobacteriia > Flavobacteriales > Flavobacteriaceae > Flavobacterium > Flavobacterium sp. GNP011. Next base: position 105,596 of record NZ_JBWJVJ010000005.1, read on the forward strand.
TTTAGATGAAATATTCAACTTTGCAATCGATATATCAAAAGACACTTCTTCTGAAATCAAGATGAAAACTTTGAAGGCTTATTGTTCGACATTAAATATTTTTGATATAAGGAATGCAATTAGCCATCCAAATAGACCTTTCCCTGATACGTTTTGGTTTAGATCAGCAGCAATTGCAAGCGACCCATTAATTCTACAGTTAGGGCTTGGAGAGGTAAGGCAGGCTCTGAACTCAGCAATTAATGATCAACTTGCACCTCCACCTGACGAATGGATAAATAATGTGAAATGGGCTATTCCTAATACCCTTCCTGAAACTTTTGACCATGAAATTACTGGACTACTTGGTAGAGATTCTGAATATAAAGACTTAGAGACAACGATCTCCAAACCTAGGATTAATCTTGTCGCTATTGTTGCGCCTGGAGGTATTGGTAAAACTGCTTTAATCTTACAGTTCCTTAAAGACATTAGTTTAGATCCTAAATGGTCAACAAAGATAAATTCAATAATTTTTTGTACTCTTAAGAACGAGAGATTAACCCCAGATGGGATCGAAAAAATTGAAGCTATAAATGGAATTGAGCAGATAAAAAACTCCTTATTAGAAGATTTAAGAACAATCTATATAGATAAAAGCTTTGAAAATTTTGAAGAAGCAACACTACAACTAGAGTCAGAAAAAATTTTAATTTGTATTGATAACCTTGAAACACTACTAGTACATTCTCAAAAAGAGTTCTTAGATTTTAATAAATCATTACCCCTTTTATGGAAAATCATTGTAACAAGCAGAATTTCAATTGATTCAGCATCTACGATTCCAATTCAACCTTTAGGTAAACGCTATGCTGTTAATTTATGTCGTAATTACTTTAAAAGAAGAGGAATAAGTAATTTTAAACAAGAAGATTTGGAAATCATTGCAACAAGAGCAAATAATAATCCACTAGCAATTCGTTTAACCGTAGACTTATATGTAAAAGGCATTGATATTGCAGAGTCAATATCAAAATCTCAAAAAGATATTGCAGCATTTTCTTATAATAATTTAATAGAAGCACTTAAAGAATATTCAATTTGGATATTAGAAGCAATATATGTTTCGGGGCAAGTTAATAAGTCTCAGTTGTTAGATCTTTTAGAATTGTCGAATGATGAAATATCAGAATCAATTAACGAGTTATCTCGTACTAGCTTAGTAGTGAGAAATACAAGTGAAACAGGTAATGACCAATTTAGTCTTAGCGATTCAATAAAGGATTTGTTACTTATCAACCCAATTAATATTGAAATTAGAAATAAAATTTCAACAAGAATTAAAGAACGAAAAAGCAAGATACAAGAACAGTTAAACAGGAATCAAATTTTAGGAATTAATGAGTTTGATGTTGAATTTATTTCAGAAAATGTTTCTGACACAATTCGTGCTCTAGTAGTTGACTTAAATAAGTCATTAAATAGACCTCATGCAAAAAGAAATCACTTAGATTTAGTGCAACTAAAAAATAGATTTAGTGAACTCATTGCTTTTAATCAAAATAATCATGAATTATTATTTCATTATTCTAGAATCTTAAAGGCATTACAAGATGAAATTGGAGAAACCCAAATTATTGAGGAGGCATTAAAACTAGATATAGATAACGCTCGTTATCTTTTGGCAAAAGCTTTGAACCTCTTTCATAATAAAGATTCGGAAAAGGCAATTGAAATTTTTGAGAAATTAGTTAACCTAGGATATGGGAAAACCGCAAACTCTTCAAAAAAGTATTCATCATCTTTAGTAAAACTAAATTTTCTATGTCTCTTAAATATTGGAGATTATCCAGAAATATTGAGAAGAACCAAAAGTTGGAAAGATGAAAGTGATTGGAGTATAATCATGGGGACATACAGAGCTACAGCTTTAAAACGTTCTGTTGAAATTAAAAGACATGAGAATTACGAAAAGGTAAAGATATTTGAGGATGTTTTAGAAATCTATGAATACATATTTCAAAATGAAAGCTATCCTTACCTTGCATGCAACGAGGCATTAAAGTTTTTGAAAGACATTTCATCAACAAACTTAAAGTTATCTTATTCTAACGAATTCACCTATTTATTTATCAAATTTGTTGCAAATCATTTTTTTAATATCGTAACAGCTATTAAGGGCCAAACGATTGAAAATATGGAAAACAGATTGCTTTTAGAAAAGTTGCAATCAATAAAATTCGAATCAAAAGAAAACCCAATTAGTCTAGCAAAATGGTTTGCTCCAGAGAAAGTGATTGAATATGATAAAGAGCATATTGAGGAATTACTGAATGAGGGATACAAAATTGTAAGTGTACGAAATATTCCCGAAAATAATTATGGTGGTGTATCAAGCTTCGTTTTTGCGAAAGATGATTCAGATAATCAATTTTTTCTCCATGTTGACAATTTTGAAAATGGTTGGACTAGGTGGGGTTATTTAAAATTAAATGATAAGTTAGCAATTAAGTATAATGAACTATCAATTGATAAAGCTACTGTTCCACACGAAATAATAGAGATAGATACATTTGAAATATGAGGAAAGCTTATGAGCCCTCACTGGGGACAGTTTGCAACGCGTATGCTTAAAGCAATATTATATCCTATGATTTTTAGGACATGCAAAGCAATCAATCACCAGTTTATCTTCAGGTTTTCTAAGATTCCCCCTTTATTGGAATGACAAAAAGCAAGCAATTTTAAAAAAAAATAGAAACCATTAAAAAAATTAAGATTAAGAACAAATCTTAAATCCCTTAATTTCTTAATGGTTTAAAAAAATGGTGCACTAGCTTACACCTGCTGAGGCCAGTTCAATATCAGCAATTTAAGAGCTAAAGAAAAAACTAGCACGCAGATTCAACAGATATAAATTGATTTTTCAGCGGAAATCTGCGAAATCTGCGTGAAAACAAAAAAAGCAAGCCCTCTGACACTCGTTTGCAACGAGTGCCTATTTTTCTCAAATAATAAAATCGTAGCGTTTGCAACGCGAATAATTAAAACAGAATGTAGCCTTTGATTTTTAGGACATGCAAAGAAATCAAACACCAGTTTATCATCAGGTTTCTTGAGATTCCTCCTCTGACGGAATGACAAAAAAACGCCCAAAATTTTTTAAAAAATAAAGATCAATAGCAAACAATAATTAGGACTTCGTAATCCATATGTTGCAATTATTAATAGATTGTTATGATTTTGATAAAAGTGCATTCACAATTAAAATGGTTCTACTTTTGAATCCAAAATAAAAAGCAATGCTATCTAAAAATGAAATACTAAACACGTATTAAAACTCGTTATAGTAATTGTTTAATTAAGAAATATTATAAAATAGTACGATAACCAAATCAAACTTTTGAGATTGAAGTTATAAATACTATCTTTCGAAAATAATTTAGCCTACTCTAAATCATTAAAAAAAAAGTTATTAAAAATTGGGTAAGCCGAAAACCAACTAGAGTAGGCAACATTTTACAACTACAATGAAAACATTTTTCCCCACAATTTACTTCATTCTTTTAGCAGTTTTAGGCTGTTATGGTCAAAATCCTGCTCCAAAAACAAACACATTTCCGTCAGTGACTACATTGAGTTCTTGGGCAAATTACAACTCTCAACAAAAATTTGATTTAGAAATTAGAACATTAGGTTTTAAATTTGAAATAAAAGAAGCCGAAACAAGCTCTATTGCGTACACCTACATTCGCAAAGTTGTTATTGATGGCGTGAATTACACCGATAGAATTGTGTATCGCATTGCAAATGATAACAGCGCAAGCATTATTTCACTGGTAACAGCATCTACAGATTTGGTTTCATTATACAACCCACAACTAGCTACTTTCAAAAATGTCAAGTGTGATACACCAATGGCAAAAGACAAAAACACTTCATGCAATTGCTATGTAAGTAAAACTCATGCTATTGATATTTGTGACGAGCGCGTGAAACTAACTATGGGAGACGGCAATAAATATTTTATATCAGTAGCTAAACTATAGAGAACTACAAAACGATAAAACTATATTCAGCGATACATTTAAAAAAGTGTATCGCTTTTTTATTAGTTTCCGTTCAAAATAAAACGTTCGATAACTTCGGCAACACCATGATTATTGTTTGATGCTACAATTTCATCCCCGTACATGCGTAACTCTGGTGTAACATTATCTACCCAAACGCCAAGTCCAGCATATTGAATCATTGATAAATCATTTCCAGCATTACCCACAGCAATGATTTCGCTTTGATCAATTGCTAATTTTTTGGCTAAAAAAGCGATACTTGCTGCTTTATCAATTCCGTTTGGTGCTACTTCTAAGAAAAAAGGTTTTGACATGGAAACACTTAAATCTGGCATAGCGTTTTTTAGATCTTTTTCTACTTCTTTTAAGTAAGAAGGTTCTTCCAGCAAGATACATTTTACAGCATTAGTAGTAACAGCAGCTTTAAAATCAGGTACTAAATGATGTTCAAGTCCTGTTATGCTTCGTTCTACCTCAATAAACTCTGAGTGCATCTCGCTAATAATAACATCGTTTATATAAGTAATAATGTGGGTATTACTTTTTAAACTGTAATCATGTAGTGCATGAATTTGCTCTTTAGTCAATGATTTTTCAAAAATTATTTCACGAGAATTCAAATCAGACACTACTGCTCCATTAAAAGAAATCATGAAATTATTTTTCAGCTCATAAGCAAATTGCGTCATGGCAGGTGTAGGTCTACCTGATGCTAAAACTACCTCAACACCTAAATCTTGAGCCCTAGCAATCATTTTTCTGTTCTCTGGAGAAATCGTATGATCATCCGTCAACAAGGTATCGTCCATGTCTAGGACAAGCATTTTGTATTTCATAATTTTTATTTTACAGCTAAAAAATCAGTAACAGACTAGCTTAGATATTCATTCTAAAATCTTCAATAACTGGATTGGCTTTAGCAAAATCAGTCTCCTGAATAAAAAGTTCTACTGCTAAATCACTTCCGCCAAAACCTCCCAAACGTGAAGATTGAATGTTGTCTTTTTTTAAGGTTTCAACACCCGCTGTTTCTAATCTTTCTTGTAAGGCTTGCGCCAAAATTTCACTTCCTGAAAATACTTTCATTAATCCCATTGTATTCCTATTTTTTAATTAACATCATTATTTTCTTCATCACCATCTTCTTCTTCATCCTCATCTTCGTCCTCATCTTCATAAAAATCAAACTCAAAAGGCTCAATTAACATTCTCTCGGCCATGATTTCAATTCGTTCTGTGAACTGCTCCGTGAAAATAATGCGTTGGGTTTTATCAATACTATTCGAGATTCGCATGATTTTGGTTTCATGACGCAATTTCAAAATAGGATCAGCATCGTCTAGAATGAACATTTTCAATCGGTTCACGTTGTAGCCCGCAGATGAAAACATTTCACTCAATTTATTGGGCGTACCAATCAAGACATCAATACCGGTTGAAATATAATTTTTGTCATAATCCATATCGCCTTTGTCATGCACACCATATATTTCTAGGTCCGTGTATTTTGCCAATTTTTCAAATTGCGCTACCATCTCGACCACTTTCTCTTTATCAGATACGATGATTAAAGCACGTGGCGACTCCTCAACAGAGCCAACCAAGCGTTGAATCACATTGATCACAATTGTAGTTGATTTTCCGCTGCCCGCTGGTGCTACAATAATTGCATCGGCACCACTTTTTAAAGTACTAAAAGTCTCTTTCTGAATATCATTCGCCTCTAAGAACCCGTTTTCAATTAAGTTTTGCTGCAGCGTCTCGTTTAATTTTTTTAATTTCATTCTTTTTAGATTGAAAGATTCAAAAATTTAAAAATCAAATGACTACCTCACTAATTTTTAAATTATTCAATCTTTACATTATTTAATTATTTTGATGCGAATAACTTCACATCATTCTCTGAAATCTCGCTTCCGCCAAGGATAATCAAGCGTTCCACAACATTGCGTAATTCCCTTATATTCCCTGTCCAATCGTATTCTTGTAGTAATTTAATTGCTGCTGCCGAAAATTTCTTTACCGTATTTCCTTGCTCAGAAGCTATTTTATCAGCAAAATGTTTGATCAACAATGGAATATCATCACGTCTGTCATTAAGAGCTGGCACTTTAATGAGGATTACAGCCAGTCTGTGGTATAAATCCTCTCTAAAACGTCCTTCGGCAATTTCAACTTTTAAATCTTTATTTGTAGCAGCGACTACTCTTACATCAACTTTTATGTCTTTATCTGCTCCCACACGGGTAATCATACTTTCTTGTAGCGCTCGTAAAACTTTGGCTTGCGCCGAAAGGCTCATATCACCAATTTCATCTAAGAAAATAGTTCCTTTATCTGCCGCTTCAAATTTTCCTGCACGATCTTTTACTGCTGATGTAAAAGCTCCTTTTACATGACCAAATAATTCACTCTCTATCAATTCAGATGGGATTGCAGCACAATTTACTTCGATTAAAGGAAAGTTTGCACGTTCGCTTTTTTCATGCAACTGATGCGCGACTAATTCTTTTCCGGTTCCGTTAGGTCCTGTAATCAATACTCGTGCCTCGGTTTGAGCTACTTTATCAATCATGATTTTAATATGATTAATGGGCTCGCTCTCACCAATCATTTCGTAATTCTTGCTGACTTTTTTCTTTAGGATTTTATTCTCAACTACGAGTTGTTTTTTGTCCAAAGCATTTCGAACCGTATTCAATAAACGGTTTAAATCAGGTGGTTTAGAAATGTAATCAAAAGCTCCTAAACGCATGGTATTGATAGCAGTTTCCATATCACCATGCCCAGATATCATGACCATAGGAATTTCTGGTTTGATTTTTTTGACTGCTTCTAGCACTTCAACCCCATCCATTTTTGGCATTTTTATATCGCATAGAACCAGGTCATAATCTGTGGTTTTAATTTTTTCCAAACCCACTGCACCATCCTCTGCCTCCTCTACTTGGTAGCTATCATTTTCTTCTGATAGGATTTTTGAGAGCACTCTTCTTATGGCTGCCTCATCCTCAATGATAAGTATTTTTGACATATTTATATTTTTGATTGGCTTATGAACACCAAATTATTTTTATTGCAAAATTCAACTTTCTTACGGGATTCTCTAGCCCCGATTATAATGGAAATCCTTTACTGCGGCGCGTTAGCAGAGCAGGAAAGATTGAAATGAAAAGCGGGAAACAGCTCCTAAAAAATACTCTTGAACAGCATTTTATAAATTATTTTACTATTTCAACCATCGATACAACTCTTTCCATGTTGGTTTTTTACCATACATTAAAATTCCGATTCGGTAAATTTTACCAGCAAACCAAACTACGGATAAAAAAGAAGCAAAAAGTAACGTTACTGATATGGCTATTTGCCACAAAGGTACGCCAAAGGGAATTCTCATGAGCATAACTATGGGCGAAGTAAGCGGAATCATTGAAAAAACTACTGCCACTGTACCGTGTGGATCATTGATAACGGTAAAGAAACCAACATATACGCTGAGTATAAGCGGCATGATAATGGGCATTAAAAACTGTTGCGAATCGGTTTGATTGTCTACTGCAGCTCCTATTGCGGCATAGAAAGAGCTGTATAACAAATAGCCTCCTATGAAATAAACCACAAAACCCGCTAGTATACCTGCAATAGGCAAGTTCCATAATTCCTTGATATAAAGTGCGGCTGAACTGCTCATTTCTGGCTGTGCCGAAAGTACATCTTGAGCACCAGAAACAGGTCCTATATTAACTCCAAAAAATAGTGACACTGAGAAAAGCAATATAAACCCTAAGCACGCCCATATAAAAAATTGCAACAATCCTGCCAGAGCTGTCCCTATAATTTTTCCCATCATTAATTGAAATGGTTTGACAGAGGAGATAATGATTTCTACAATTCGGCTTGTTTTTTCCTCTATTACGCTACGCATGACCATGTTGCCATAAATGATAATAAACATCATGATCAGGTAACCAAATGCTCCACCTATTCCAATTTTAATTTCGTTTAATCCTTTGAGGCTCTCTTCTCCAGATGCTTTTGTAATGTTAATAACAACTTTTGCCTGTGCTTTTTTGATGGCAAGTGTATCGAGTTTAGCTTGTTCTAAATTTGCCTTTGTTAACTTATTAGCAACAACATCCTGCATGTTTTCAATAAATGCAATGCCTGGACTGTCATTGGATATGTATTGAATTTTATTTTCTAACAGTTTGGTATCCTGAACTTTTGGGATATAAATAATTCCTTCGTATGCCTCAGCACTGATACTATCTTTTAAAAAATTTAAATCAAGAGCTGTTAAATCTTGATAGTCATACGTGGCTTTTTTACTGTTTTTATTTAAAAATTCTTGTACAAACAATCCCGATTTATCATGTATGGCAATGCGCTTTGTATCTGGTTTCATACTGCTCAAGTACGCTACAAAAACTGCAATGGCTACAAATAGCAACGGACTTAAAAAAGTCATTACGATAAAGGACTTGTTGCGTACCTTGGTAATGAACTCTCGCTTGATGATTAATGTAATTATTGACATTTTTTAGTTTTGATTTGTCCAAAATTCCCAAAAAAGAGGAATCAAAAAATGGTTATTTAGTTTATTTTTTTTATACTAATGTTTTGCTAAGAACCGCTAACGGTTTGAATGAAAATATCATTCACACTCGGGATTTTTTCTACAAAATGTGTGATTTGACCAAAAGGAGTTAAGCTGTTCAGCAACTCATTTGGTGATGCATTCCCTAATTGAATGTTTAATTTAAACTCATTATTTAACGATTTAAATTGGGCAGGATTTGTGCTAAAGTTTTGAGATAGCGCTTGCATTAAAGCTTCGGGCTTATCCGAAAGTATGCCTACTTCAAAAGTATTAGTTTTAAATTGCCTCTTGACATCATTTAGCTTGCCTTCAATTAATTTATTTGATTTGTGAATCAATGCAATATGATCACACATTTCCTCCACACTTTCCATACGGTGGGTAGAGAAAATTATTGTGGCACCCTGATCTCTCAGAGCTAGAATCTCATCTTTGATAATAATGGCATTCACAGGGTCAAAACCCGAAAAAGGTTCGTCAAAAATGAGTAATTTGGGTTTATGCAACACACAAACAACAAATTGAATTTTTTGAGCCATCCCTTTAGAAAGTTCTTGGATTTTTTTGTTCCACCAGCCTTGAATACCTAGTCTATCAAACCAATATTCCAGTTGTATTTTGGCTTCAGCCTTTGAAAGACCTTTCATTTGCGCTAGATACAGGCATTGCTCTCCTACTTTCATAGTGTTGTACAAGCCTCTTTCCTCAGGTAAATATCCTATGTGTTGTACATGCTTAGGTTGTAATTTTTCCCCATCAAAAATTACAGTGCCACTATCAGGCATTGTAATTTGATTGATAATTCGAATTAATGAAGTTTTACCAGCTCCATTTGGTCCCAAAAGCCCATAAATACTGCCTTTAGGTATATTAAGCGATACTGCATTAAGTGCCTTATAATCGCCGTATTGTTTTACAACTTGATTGATTTCAAGAATAGTACTCATACTTATATTTTAATGTTGTAAAAGTAAATAATTAGTATCGAAATACTTAGAATAGTTTGATATAAGTAGTATTTTATTTTGGCAAAAACTTAATTTTTTAGCCTTTCGTATAATGTATTTACTAACACCAAAATAACCAATTACATTTCACAAAAAACCCATCCTTGTGCATAAGGATGGGTTTTTTAAGAATGTTTACATTCAAAATCAATATTTTTGAATTAAGAGAACATGTCTTTTACTTTTTCAAAAAATGACTTATCTGATTTCTCAGGATTGGGAATAAAATTATCGTCGGTTAGATTTTTCTCAAAAAACTGTTTTTGTTCTTTGTTCAATGTTTTAGGAGTCCATACGTTCACATGAACTAATAAATCACCATTTCCATATCCATTGATACTTGGTATCCCTTTTCCTTTTAGTCTTAATATTTTACCAGATTGAATACCTTCTTCTAATTTGATTCTTACTTTTCCGTTTACGGCTTCAATATCTTTTGAAATCCCAAGAACGGCCTCAGCAAAACTGATGTATAAATCATAGTGCAAGTTTTCACCTTCACGTTTCAAGAAATCATGCTCTAGCTCCTCAATAGCTACAATCAAGTCACCCGGAATACTGTTTCCTGGCGCATCGTTTCCTTTATTAGAAACTTTTAACTGCATGCCATCAACTACACCGGCTGGTATTTTTATTGAAACAGTTTCGTCTTCAAGGATCATTCCTTGTGAATCTGCTTCAGATGGTTTTTTATCTAATATTTGACCAGAACCATTACAAGAAGAACACGTTGTAGCAGATTGCATTCTACCCAAAATAGTATTCGTAACTCTCATGACCTGACCTTGACCATTACAAGTAGAGCAAGTTTTATAGGAAACTCCTGGGGCTTGAACTTTTCTTTTTACTTTAACTTTCTTTTCAACACCGTTTGCAATTTCTTCAAGAGTAAGTTTTACTTTTATGCGCAGGTTGCTTCCTTTAGCACGACGAACTCCGCCGCCACCGCCGCCGCCAAAACCACCAAAACCACCTCCAAAAATATCTCCAAACTGACTGAAAATATCATCCATGTTCATACCGCCATGACCACCTCCGCCAAAACCGCCTGAACCATCAAATGCTTGATGACCATACTGATCGTATTTTGCCTTTTTTTGTGGATCACTCAATACCTCATAAGCTTCTGCCGCTAACTTAAATTTTTCTTCAGCAGCTTTATCGCCAGGATTTTTATCAGGGTGATGTTGCAAGGCACTTTGTCTGTATGCTTTTTTTATTTCTGCAGCAGTTGCACTTTTAGTAATGCCTAATATTTCGTAAAAATCTTTTTTCATCTGTATTTTTTATTTAGTGCGAATGTATTTTAGTAATATCTATTAAAAGCTACTACTCCACATTTATACTTAAAATGACACTTTCAACCAGCATCGCAGTTATATTATTGACCGATTACCACTTTTGGAAAACGGATAATCTTGTCTCCAAGTTTGTATCCTTTTTCTAAGACATCCACAATTTTACCTTTCATACTGTCTGATGGAGCTGGAATTTGAGTGATAGCTTCGGCAAAATCAGCATCAAATGCGTCACCAGCTTTAACCTCAACTTGCTCTAAGCCTTTACCAACTAAAGCGTTTTTTAGTTTCTCATGAATGAGTTCAACACCTTTAGTAAGCAATTCATCCTCTGATTTGTTGATTTCAATTATCGCTCTATCAAAATCATCTAAAACAGGTAACATAGCAAGCAAAACTTCTTGATTTGCTGTTTTAAACAACTCAATTCGCTCCTTAGTTGTTCTTCTTTTGTAATTTTCGAACTCTGCAAATAACCTTAGATATTTATCTTTTTCTTTTGCTAAATCTTGTGTTAATTGTTCCTCGACACTTAATTCCTCAACAATAACCTGCTCTTCATTTACATTATTTTCTAATGTTGCATCCTGTAATTCTTGATCGATTTCTGTATTTTCAGTGGTCATAGTACTCTTATTTTTAAAAATATTCTTAAAATTCATTTTAATCTTTTTTTTGAATTGCAAAAGTACTGCCAATTCTCTTAAAATGTCAAATTGTCACACTTATATTCTAGAACTACATAAAAAAGTTATTTTTTTACCAAAATTAGCATACAAACCACGCATCTGAAATTATTAAATCAAGAACAATCACTCTATTAAAAAATGTATTTTTTAAATTACACACTCTTTTTAAAAGTCATATTCTTTAAATTTTAGGTTTTTTTTAAGACTATCACAATACTTTTTAACTATTTTTGTAAATGGTTATATTCTTCTTCAAAAGAAATAGAATGACAAATTATTAATTCACATTTACGTTATATAAAAAAAGCTTCGTTTTTCAACGAAGCTTTTTTTTAGTTTTGTAACAAAAGGCTTTTTAATCCTTCTAAATCGAGAACCTGTTGTTCTCCTGAAAGTAAATTTTTAAGAGCAAATGTTTTAGATTCTAATTCTTGTTCTCCTGCAATAATTGCAAATGGTATTCCGCGCTTGTCAGCATGCTGAAACTGCTTTGCCACTTTTACAGCATCTGGGTACAACTCTACTTTTATACCCGCTTCTCTAAGCTCCTTTATGGCTTGCATGGCATAAAAGGCTTCGTTATTTCCGTAATTGATAAATAAAGCTTTAGATGTTGCTGCTACTGTTTCTGGAAACAACTTTAGCTCTTCTACCACCAAATAAATGCGGTCAAGACCGAAAGATATTCCCACTCCACTCATGTTTTTCAAACCAAAAATACCCGTTAAATCATCATAACGTCCTCCGCCACCGATGGATCCCATGGAAACAGTTTTGGGTGGTGCCACTTCAAATATAGCTCCTGTATAATAATTTAAACCTCTTGCTAATGTTACATCTAGATCTAAAACAGCTGTTGAAAGCCCTAGTTGTAAAACTGTTTCACAAATAAAACGCAATTCCTCCACACCTTTCATACCTTCTTCTGAGTCTTGTAATAAAACCGAAAGTTTCTCGATTTTCTCAGTGATAGTACCCGTGAAATTAAACAGAGGCTGAACTTTTGACAGGGCTTCCTCAGGAATTCCTTTTTCTATCATTTCTTTCTTGACTCCATCTTCGCCTATTTTGTCTAATTTGTCAAGAGCTACTGTAAAATCTATCAGCTTGTCAGAGGCTCCTATTACGGCTGCAATTCCAGATAAAATTTTTCTATTATTAATTTTAATGGTAACGCCTTGTAAACCTAATGCTGTAAAAACGGTGTCATACAATTGAACTAATTCTACTTCTTGCCACAAAGATTTTGACCCAACTACATCGGCGTCACATTGATAAAACTCTCTAAAACGTCCTTTTTGAGGTCGATCAGCTCTCCAAACGGGTTGGATTTGATAGCGCTTAAACGGAAATTCAATATCGTTTTGATGTTGCACCACGTAGCGTGCAAAAGGTACCGTCAAATCATAACGCAAGGCTTTCTCTGATATACTTGACGTTAATTTGGTACTATCTTTACTTTCTAGATGACTTCCGTTGGCTTTAGAAAGATAGTCTCCAGAATTTAATATTTTAAAAATCAATCGATCACCTTCTTCTCCGTATTTACCCATTAAGGTTTCAGAGTTTTCAAACGATGGTGTTTCTATGGGTTGAAAGCCAAATTTTTCAAAATTACTTTTAATGATTTGAATGATATAATTCCTTTTGGCCACATCTACTGGCGAAAAATCTCGGGTTCCTTTTGGTATGCTAGGTTTTGATGCCATGAATCTGTTTTTGCTGTCCTTATTATTATGCCTTACTAGGCAATCCTTTTCTGGTTGCAAATATCTTATTTTTAAAATTATTCTGTTGACAAAAAACCACATTTTATTACTACTTGCTTAGCCTGGATTGTCGTGAAAATAAAGCGCTTTAAATTCTTATGTTTTCCTTGCTTAAAGAGCGACCAGCGGAAGCTCCTTTAAGTAAGATAGAAAACAAAGAAGTTAAAGCGCGGTATTGCAACAAAAGTCGGAAATAGCTCCTAAAAAAAGAAAATTGTTATGAAATATTTTTTTGGTTGTAAAATTTTGTAACAAAAAATGTAAATTCGTGTCAAATGGGTATGATGTTAAAATTATTTAAAGAAAATGTTCGAATTGCGTCTGGTTCTATCAGAACGCAATTGCTACGAACGGTTCTTACGGTGATGATTATCGCCATAGGAATCACGGCTTTAGTGAGTATTCTTACGGTTGTATCTGCACTGGAGAATACTATTTCCTCTGATTTTGCTTCAATGGGTGCCAACACCTTTAACATAAAGCAATATGAAAACACCGTAAGAAGACAGGGGCGAGATGAACGTGAAATAATCAATCCTATTATTTCTTATCCCGAAGCGGTGGCTTTCAAAAACAAATACAACTACCCCTTAACCGAAACTTCACTTTCCTTTATCGCAACGGCAGGAGCCGAAGTAAAATATGAGTCGACTAAAACAGATCCTGAAAACTCTGTTGTAGGAGTTGATGAGTATTTCATGACCAATTCAGGTCTTGAAACCAGTTCTGGTAGAAATTTTACTCGTTTTGATATTGATAATAATGCTTATGTATGTATTGTAGGTTCTGATTTTGAAAAAGGACTATTCAAAGACATCAATCCTATAGATAAAGTGGTCTCCATACGTGGCGCAAAATTTAAAGTTATTGGGGTATTAAAAGAAAAAGGTTCCACTTTTGGGAACAGTCAAGATTTAAGAATTTTAATTCCTATACAAGTTGCGCGTTCCCTTTTTACAGCACCTAACATTAATTATACCGTGAGCGTTATGGTTAATAAAAAGGAGTTGCTGGAGCAAGCGCTAGACAACGCAACAAGCGTAATGCGTAGGGTTAGAAAACTTAGTCCTATAAAAGATAATAATTTTGGGATTGTACGAAGTGATGATTTAATTAATAGAATTCTAGGAATTACACAATATCTAGGATGGGCATCATGGCTTATTGGGATTATCACCGTTTTAGGTTCATCTATTGCATTGATGAACATTATGATCGTATCGGTAACAGAGAGAACTCGAGAAATTGGGGTTCGAAAAGCCCTTGGAGCCAAGAAAACAACAATCGCCATTCAATTCTTTATCGAAACCTTACTCATAGGTCAAATGGGTGGTTTAGTAGGAATTATTTTTGGTATCTTAATTGGTTTTGGTATCGCAACTGCCATGGATTTTGCTTTTGTAATTCCGTGGGGAGCAATAATGGCAGCTTTTATCACCAGTTTTATAGTAGCGATTGCGTCAGGTTTATATCCAGCCATTAAAGCTGCTGTTTTAGATCCTATTGAGGCATTGCGTTACGAATAATAGACATTTCATTACAAAATTAGGGCGTGACCCTATAAAGAAAAGGGGCAACAAATCGTACTGGATTGTTGCCCCTTTTCTTTATAGCGTCGGGTCATACGCGTTACATGGTAACGTGCTGCTACCCCTCACGCGAAGTGCCCAGTAGTTTGTTTTTGGTAACAATAAACTGTTTTTTTTCCTAGTCTAGTTTACTGTAATTACACCGTATCATTCTGTCATTCCCGTAGATATCTTTTCTTAATTCGATATTTTTAAAATTCAAGTTTTCAAGTAAATCCACCGTTTCCTTACATAAATACTGATTAATTTCAAAAAAAAGAAAGCCATTTGGTTTCAGATTTTTCTGCGCCAATTCGGCAATTTTCTTGTAAAAAATCAACGCATTGTCATTTTCTACAAAAAGAGCCAAATGTGGTTCATGATGCAATACGTTATTCTTTATTTCTTGTTTTTCTAAATTGCGAACGTATGGCGGATTAGAAACAATTACATCAAACTGCTCTTGTAAATCATACGTTTCTAAAATGTTTTGGTTTTTAAAAGCAACAGTGACTTGGTTAATATGTGCATTTTTTTGGGCTGTTGCCAACGCATCAACAGATACGTCAAGAGCCGTAACATGAGCGTGCAGAATATTTTTTGCTAAAGAAATTGCAATACAGCCACTACCCGTTCCTATGTCAATAATTTTTACTTTTTGATTAGTAACAGTAGATTGCAAACTATTCAGAATCCATTCAACCAATTCTTCCGTCTCGGGTCTTGGGATTAAAACAGCATTGTTGACCTCAAAATCCAATCCAAAAAAACTAGTACTCCCCAAAACATATTGCACCGGGATTTCTTTTTTTAATTGCTGTAAAAATTGATCCCAAACTTGAAGTGCATCACTTGAAAAAACTAAATCGGGTTGCAGTGCAAGATCTATCCGTTTGAGCTGGTGTTGATTTTCTAAAATCAAATAAAAGAAACTTTCGGCTTCATCTTTACCATAAAGAGCCGTTAAATCTTGTATAAATTGCGTTCTGTATTCTTTTATTTTCATGTGTGAGGGACATTTTTAAGGCAAAGCACTGCTTGAATTAATTTTATAAATCCTTCAACATCCATACCGGACAACTGCTGTGACCAGTAGAACCCATAGGTCCATCAATGTTTTCAAAACCTGTTTTTTTATATAATTTTTGAGCACCATGCATAAAAGGCATCGTTTCAAGATAGCATTTTTCGTATCCAAAATTTCGAGCACTTTGCAAACATACTTCCATCATCTCAGTTCCAATTCCCATTCCACGAGTTTCAGGTAAAAAATACATTTTTTGTAATTCACATATAGAAACCGCTTCATTAGCCAGTGGCGCAATTCCAGCCGCGCCTACAATCCTATCATTATGCTCTACAACATAATACACAGATCTTGGCTTGCTATACTCTTCAAACATCAAATCTAGATATGGATCCTCATAAGCTGTACCTACTTTTGGGATATTCATTTCGTCAAAAACAGAACGAATTAGCTCTGCTACTGCTACATTGTCGTCTTTATTTATTTTTCTAATGCTGTAATTTTCCATATTTAAAATATCAGGTTACTGATGCAAAAATAGAAATACTTTGTTATTAAGACGTAAAACATTTTAATAAAATGAAAAGCTCAAAAAGTATTACTTTTGCACCGTGAATATACATGGAAAATACATCAACCGCTGCATACAGCTGGCCCAAAACGGTCTTGGCACAACCTATCCTAACCCGCTTGTGGGAAGTGTGATTGTACATAACAATTTCATTATAGGTGAAGGTTGGCATAAAAAAGCAGGAGAACCGCATGCCGAAGTCAATGCAATACAATCTGTACGCGATGCGTCATTATTAAAAAATGCTACCATTTATGTAAGCTTGGAACCTTGTAGCCACTTTGGCAAAACACCGCCTTGCTGTGATTTGATTATCAAACATAAAATACCGAATGTAGTTATTGGCACTGTCGACCCTAATATAAAAGTAGCTGGAAATGGTATAAAAAGACTTCTTGAGGCTGGCATTAACGTTACTGTAGGCGTACTAGAACAAGATTGCCTGGAACTCAACAAACGATTTTTTACTTTTCACGAAAAAAAAAGACCTTATATCATCTTGAAATGGGCCGAAAGCCAAGATGGTTTTATTGCTCCAAAGGAACGTTTTGAACAAAAACCCGTTTGGATTACTAATACGTATTCTAGACAGCTGGTTCACAAATGGCGTACCGAGGAACAAGCAATCTTAGTAGGAACTCAAACCGTAATTGATGACAATCCCTCACTTACTGTACGCGACTGGTATGGAAAAAACCCTGTAAGATTGATTTTAGACCTAAACAATAGGGTCTCAAAAGAAAGTCCCGTTTTTGACAATCAAGCTCAAACAGTTGTTTTCACAAGTCTCCCATTTGCAAAAAATATAGAAAACACTGCTGAAAAAATAATTGATTTCAAAGAAAATATTGCCCCTCAAATTGTCCAAACGCTTTATGAAATGGACATTCAATCAGTTATTATTGAAGGTGGAAAACAAACTTTGGAAACTTTTATAGACGCACAACTCTGGGACGAAGCAAGAGTTTTCATTGGAGACAAACCTCTTTATAACGGAATTAAAGCCCCGCAAATAAACAAAACCGCAGTACAAAAAAAGCACCTTTTAACAGACGAACTAATTTTGATCAAAAATCATGATTGATACTATTATATTTGATTTTGGAGATATCTTCATCAATTTAGACAAGCAAGCCACTCCAAAAGCATTCGAAAAATTAGGCTTAAAACAATGGAATAGCACCCTGGACGCATTAAACGTGGCATTTGAAACTGGAAAAATATCCCGTCATGAATTTTTAGATGGTTTACAAAAACAAATTCCGCAGGCTAACCAAACTGAGATTTTGAAAGCTTGGAATGCCATTCTGCTTGATTTTCCACAGTATCGATTGGATTTTTTAGTTTTATTGTCAAAAAAATACCGGTTGTTTTTATTGTCTAATACAGATGCTATTCACATAGAGCAATTTGAAAAGCAAAGCGGCGAGTCATTTTACATCACTTTTTATAAATGTTTTGAAAAAGTATATTTCTCCTTTGATCTAGGCATGCGCAAACCCGATCTAGAAATTTACAAGCACCTCATAGAATCACACCATTTAATTCCAACCAATACCCTTTTTGTTGATGACAAAAAAGAAAACACAGATGCAGCATTAAAAACTGGCTTACAGGTTTGGAATTTACAAGTTGGTACGGAAGACGTTGTTGATTTATTCGAAAAAATAAATTTGTAACGCTTTAGCAAGTTCTAAAATACCATAAGATTTTAAATTTATTGTGAAAGACACCTATAAAACCATTGACACGCCTTCTGGTGAAATTCTATTCAAAGAAAAAAACAGCAAGTTTTTTGGCTATGCATTCCCCGCAAGCAGTGAAGAAAATGTGAAAACCATACTAGAAAGTTTACGCAAACTTCACCCAAACGCAGGACATTTTTGCTATGCGTATCAAATGGGGACTTCAACTTACACCTATAGAGCAAACGATGATGGAGAACCGAGCAACAGTGCTGGAATGCCTATTTACGGGCAAATACTATCCTTTGATGTCACAAACATCCTTGTTGTAGTCGTGCGCATCTTTGGCGGTGTAAAACTAGGCGTTGGCGGATTAATATCTGCTTATAAAACGGCAGCACAAATGGCCTTATCAGAATGCGAGATAATCGAAAAAACAATTGACATTCATTTTAAAATTGTATTTGATTACCAATTCATGAATAAAATCATGCGCGTGGTGAAAGAAAAAAAGTTAGATATCGTGACACAAACCATGGAAATTAATAGTTTGACACAACAACCCGAAGGCATAATAGAAATAAAAACACGAAAAAAAAATGCCGAAATGATATTCGACATTTTTAATTCCATTTTTGAAATCAAAATAATTCGTGTTTAAATTCACAAAAAACTGCATCTTTTCTATTTTATTCCATCGCTTTTAACAATTCTAAAATATAATCTGGAGGAGCCACCGGGCGACCTGTTTTTAAGGACACAAAAACCAAAATAAATTGGGCAGTTGTTAATAACTCATCCTGTTCATTGTATATAGCGCAATCAAATTCTATCTTAACAGACGACTGGCTTTTAAAAACCGTATGAACTGTTAAAAGTTCATCATAGCGAGCTGATTTTTTATAATTTATATTCATAGAAACTATAGGAAGTGCAATACCGCTTTCTTCCATTACTTTATACGAAACCCCTTTATTTCTAAGCCATTCCACTCTTCCAATTTCAAAATAAGGTATGTAATTTCCGTGATAAACCACTCCCATTTGGTCTGTTTCAGAGTATCGAACTCTAACTTGTACTTGATGATCTTTCATTAATAATGAATTAAAAAATTTAATTAAAAATAGTGCCTTACAACAATATTAGATAAAATTATTACCCTATATATTTTTTTTTACAGAAATTTGTTCACATATTTGTTTCCCCAATAATAAGTAACAAAACATCTTTTTTTTAGTAATCTAAAAATTACAAATAAAAACAATTTATTTAGAATATATGAACAAAACTGCTCAATCAGTATGGGAAAACTGTTTGTCTTTCATAAAAGACAACATTCAAGACCAAGCGTATAAAACTTGGTTCGAACCTATCAAGTCAGTTGAACTTACCGATAACGCATTATATATTCAAGTACCTAGTAAATTTTTCTACGAATGGTTAGAGGAACACTATGTAAAACTTTTAAAAGTAGCCTTGACTAAAGAACTTGGAAAAAATGCTAAGTTACTTTATAAAATTAGAATGGAAAACACCTATGGCAACAAACAACCTTTTACAGAACAGTTGCCAAGTGCCAATAGAGTTCCCATGAAACCTCAGGAAGTTGATGCTCCGTTTAAAAACTTAAACCCAGAACTCAAAAATCCTTTTGTAATTCCGGGTATTCGAAACCTTAAAATTGAATCACAGCTTAACGCCAATTATAGTTTTGATAATTTTCTTGAAGGAGACTCCAACAGATTGGCTCGTTCAGCAGGGATGGCTGTGGCCAATAAACCTGGTGGAACATCATTTAATCCTTTACTAATCTTTGGAGGTGTAGGACTAGGAAAAACGCACCTTGCACATGCAATAGGTGTAGAAATAAAAGATAAATATCCAGAGAAAACTGTTTTGTATATTTCTGCCGAGATATTTACGCAGCAATATATTGACTCGGTTAAAAAAAATAACCGTAACGATTTTATCCATTTTTATCAATTGATTGATGTTTTAATCATTGATGATGTTCAATTTTTATCAGGTAAATCAGGTACTCAGGATGTATTTTTCCACATATTTAACTACTTGCATCAAAACGGAAAACAGGTAATTCTAACATCTGACAAAGCTCCTGTTGACATGCAAGACATTGAACAGCGTTTGCTTTCAAGATTCAAATGGGGATTGTCTGCAGAAATTCACCAACCCGATTATGAAACTAGAATTTCTATCTTAAAAAATATTTTGTACAGAGATGGAGTTGAAATTCCTGAGGATATTATTGAGTACGTAGCTAGAAATATCAAATCAAATGTTAGGGAGCTAGAAGGTGCCATCATTTCATTGATAGCACAATCCTCATTCAATAAAAAAGAAGTTACTCTTGACCTAGCGAAAAGTGTCGTTGAAAAATTCGTTAAAAATGTAAAACGCGAAATTTCAATTGATTACATCCAGAAAATAGTTTCAGATTACTTTCAATTAGATTTAGAGACTTTACAATCAAAAACTAGAAAAAGACATGTGGTACAAGCCCGTCAACTGGCTATGTTTTTTGCCAAAAAGTTTACCAAAGCGTCACTAGCTAATATTGGTTCACAGATTGGAGATCGTGATCATGCTACTGTTTTACATGCTTGTAAAACAGTTGATAATCTTGTTGCTACTGACAAACAATTCAAAAAATTTGTTGACGATATCAATAAAAAATTAACGTTGTAAATACCTCATGCCTACTAAAATTCTTATGGTTTGTTTAGGTAATATCTGTCGGTCACCATTGGCTGAGGGAATATTAGCCTCTAAACTAGATCTTGAAAAATTTATTGTAGACTCAGCTGGTACCGGTTCTTGGCACGTGGGTAAATCACCTGATGATCGTTCTATAGCCGTTGCTAAAAAAAACAACATTTCTATTGCACATCAAAGAGGTAAACATTTTAGTCCAAAAGATTTTGACCTTTATGACTACATTTACGTAATGGACAGTTCAAATTATGATGACGTTATGCAACTTGCACCAACTCCTGAGCATCAAAAAAAGGTAAAAATGATCTTGAATGAACTATTCCCGGGTGAAAATGTAGATGTTCCTGATCCCTATTATGGATTATCGAATGGATTTGAATTGGTTTTTAACATGCTAAACGAAGTTTGCGACATCATTGCAGACAAACTAAAAAAACAACATTCCTAATTATATTGATGCAATTTAGTTTTCTAAAAAGTAATCATTCAAGACTTAAAATTACAGTATATGAACAGTAAAACTTCTCTAGGCAAACTTTATTTAATCCCTACAACAATGGGTGAATGTGATCCTATGGATGTTTTTCCGCAAACTATAAAAAGAAGTATTGAACTCATTGATACTTATATTGTTGAAAATGACAAAACGGCAAGAAAATCAATCAAATTAGTATGTCCAGAAAAAAAGCAAGCTGATCTTACACTTTATGTTTTAAACAAACATACTGAAACCAAAGAGCATCTTGAGTTTATAAAACCCTTATTAGAAGGCCATAACATGGGACTTATGAGCGAAGCCGGCTGTCCTGGGGTGGCAGATCCTGGTGCCGTGATTGTAAAACTAGCACATGAAAAAGGCATTCAAGTAGTTCCATTAGTTGGACCATCATCAATACTATTGGCAATGATGGCATCTGGAATGAATGGTCAAAGTTTTACTTTTCATGGTTATTTACCCATAGAGAAAGATGAAAAAAAATCCAGCTTAAAAACCTTAGAGAGAATCTCATATGAAAAAAATCAGTCTCAGATTTTTATTGAAACTCCTTATCGAAATAATAAGTTACTGGAAGACTTAATTCAGATATTGCATCCAGAGACACACTTGTGTATAGCAACTGATATTACATTGCCTACTGAATATATTAAAACCAAAAAAATAGCAGCTTGGAAAAAAGAGACTGTTGATTTACATAAACGACCTACTATTTTTATCATTCATAAAATGTAAGTTGGGTTGCGTGAGGGATAGCAGCAAGTACCGAAGTACTGCGTATAGCCCGACGCTACAAAAAAAGGGGCTTTGTCACTGTTACGGTGATAAAGCCCCTTTTTTTTGTAGGGTCACGCCCAAAGGAAAACAACTCTGCCTATTAAAGAAATCTCTTTTTTGTTTGATAGCACTGATGGTATGTATTAAATCCTTATTTTTAACGTGTTTTAATTGACTATTTCATGAGTAAACTTCCGGATGTAAAAACGAGTATTTTTACAATAATGTCTAAAATGGCCTCAGAACACGGAGCCATCAATCTTTCGCAAGGTTTTCCTAACTTTCCTGTTGATGAAAAGTTGACTGCTATTATGGCGCGTTTGTCCCAAGAAAATGTGCACCAATATACACCCATGGCGGGTTACCCTCCGTTACTGCATCAAATTTCTAAGTTGGTAGAGCGTTCTTACGACAGAATTTTGAATCCTGAAACTGAAATCCTAGTGACAGCGGGCGCTACGCAAGGGATTTTTACAACCATTATGGCTCTAGTAAATAGTGGTGACGAAGTGATTATTCTGGATCCCAGTTATGATTGTTATGAGGCTCCGGTGTTACTAAGTCAAGCTACACCCGTTAGGATTCCGCTTCATGATGATTATACTCCTAATTGGGAGCGAATTGCGACTGCTTGTACCTCAAAAACCAGAATGATAATTATTACAAATCCGCACAATCCTACCGGAAAAATATTGAGTAATGAGGACATTGAATGTCTTGAAGCTATTTTGGAAAAACATCCTAACATCATATTACTTTCAGATGAAGTGTATGAATACAT
Organism: Flavobacterium sp. GNP011; assembly: GCF_056428925.1. Taxonomy (NCBI): domain Bacteria; kingdom Pseudomonadati; phylum Bacteroidota; class Flavobacteriia; order Flavobacteriales; family Flavobacteriaceae; genus Flavobacterium; species Flavobacterium sp. GNP011. Next base: position 128,649 of record NZ_JBWJVJ010000005.1, read on the forward strand.
CACATTTGAAGACAAACATATATCAGCGCACACTAGAAAAAAAATTCGGAATCACTGTGTCATGATTTCCTCTTTTGGTAAATCCTTTCACATCACAGGCTGGAAAATAGGATATGTTGTGGCTCCCGAAACATTGATGAATGAAATTAAAAAAGTACATCAGTTCCTTGTTTTTAGTGTGAATAGCATAAGCCAAGTGGCCATTAGCGAATACATTGATATTGTTGATCTTTCTGAAATTAAAAAACGATACCAAGCAAAGCGCGATTATTTTAAAGAACTGCTTGTTTCTAGTAGATTTGAACTGCTGCCATGCGAAGGAACTTATTTTCAAGTGGCTTCGTATGCTAATATATCTCAGGAAAATGACGTGGATTTTTGCAAACGATTGATTGTTGAACATGGGGTTGCTGCAATCCCTATTTCAACCTTTTATGCTGATGGTAGAGATTTAAAACTCATCCGTTTTTGCTTTGCTAAGGAAAATCACACCCTAAAAGAAGCAGCATTACGATTGTGTACAGTTTAATTATTTCAAAGTATTTCTTTTTATTATGCATGCATACTATTTTTATTTTATTATATTTACATTAAAAAATATCAAGATATGAGTTATACAGATAAAATGTTACGCGACGATGCGCTACAAGGAAAAGTAATTGTTGTAACAGGTGGTGGCAGCGGATTAGGTAAAGCAATGACCAAATATTTCTTAGAATTAGGAGCAAAAGTTGCTATTTCTTCTAGAGATATTGAAAAGTTAAAAAATACAGCTGCTGAGTTAGAGCAGGAAACAGGTGGAACTTGTTTGCCTATTCAATGTGACGTGCGTCATTACGAAGAAGTAGAAAATATGCTTCAAGAAGTTTTAAAAACCTTTGGAAAAGTAGATGTATTGCTTAACAATGCTGCTGGAAATTTCATTTCACCTACTGAGCGACTTTCGTCAAATGCATTTGATACTGTTATTGATATTGTTCTTAAAGGAACTAAAAACTGTACGTTGGCTTTTGGAAAACATTGGATAGATACCAAACAAGCCTCATCTACTGTTTTAAATATTGTAACCACTTATGCCTGGACAGGATCAGCATATGTAGTGCCAAGTGCTACTGCAAAAGCGGGAGTGTTAGCCATGACTAGAAGTTTAGCTGTAGAGTGGGCTAAATATGGTATTCGTACTAATGCAATTGCGCCAGGACCGTTCCCAACAAAAGGAGCTTGGGACCGATTACTTCCAGGAGACTTAGCCGAAAAATTTGATATGGCAAAAAAAGTGCCTTTAAAACGTGTAGGTGATCACCAAGAATTAGCTAATCTTGCAGCTTACTTAGTATCTGATTTTTCAGCCTATATCAACGGAGATGTTATTACTATTGATGGTGGCGAATGGCTTAAAGGTGCTGGACAATTTAATTTACTAGAGGCTATTCCAGAGGAACTTTGGGATCAACTAGAAATGATGATTAAGGCTAAGAAAAACAAATAAACATAACAATAAAGCATAAAAAAAGAGGATATTAAAACGATTGTTTTACTATCCTCTTTTATTTTTAGTCTTCTAAAGCGAGTAGTATTTCACTTTTGAGCAAGCCACTTCCTCCGCCGTAATGTTGTACTATCTTAATATTTGGATTTTCTCTTCTAAAAAAGGAACACATATCAGTTTCCCATTTTTCATCTATACCCGAACCTAATAATACTACTGAAAATGACGTTTCACAAAAAACATGCATTGCTTGTTCTAAAGAACATACGCCTACTCCATTCCATTCTGGGTTAGCATTAAGCAATCGTACTACAGTTGCGGTAATTTCTTCATGACAACCCACATATAAAATATTTATTTTTGGCAAACTAATCATTATAAAAAAGTTTTGATGAATTGGAAAATTTAATAAATAGCAAGTACTTATTAATTAGGATTGTCAAGGTTCCGTTTCTTTTTGCAAAACAGAATTTACTACTTACAATTGCATAGGAACTTCCATCAATAAAATTTGAGCTTCTTCACTATTTGCAACAATATCAAAGGTATTCGTATCCCAAATACCTAAACCATCACGTTCATTTAAAGAAATACCCCCTATTGTAAAATCACCTTTCAAAATAAAAGCATAAACGCCATTTCCAGATTTCTTCAATTGGTAATTAGCTGTATGCATGTTATCAAACTTACCAATGTGAAACCAAGCATCTTGATGAATCCATACGCCAGCATCTTCTGGATTAGGAGACAAAATTTGTTGTAATTTATTGTGTCGGTCGTTTAAATCCAAAGTAACTTGATCATAACGCGGGGTAACATTCTTTTTATTTGGATAAATCCAAATTTGTAAAAACTTAACCAGTTGATCTTTATTTTTATTATACTCACTATGAAAAATTCCAGTACCGGCACTCATCACTTGAATATCTCCTTCTTTGATCACCGTTGTATTTCCCATGCTGTCTTGATGTTCTAGATCTCCTTCTAATGGAATGGATATTATTTCCATGTTATCATGTGGATGTTTTCCAAAACCCATACCTTGATTCACTCTATCATCATTTAATACACGTAAAACTCCAAAATTCATTCGATCTTTGTTGTGGTAATTAGCAAAACTAAAAGTGTGATAGGACTCTAACCAGCCATGATTAGCATGCCCACGTGTATTTGCTTTGTGTAGTTCATAATGAGTTAAAGCATTTTCTTGAGATATCGTTGTGTTTTCCATGATGTAGTAATTTAAAATTAGAGTACAAAATTGCATTAAATAAAAAACGAGTACATTGAACTAGAACAAGAAAAACAATTTTCTACATTATTTCTTAGCCATTTTTGTTCTTATTTTGCTTAAAAATTCAGCCGAAATGCCTAAATAAGAAGCAATATAATGTTGTGCAACCCGTTGCGAAAGTGTGGGATATTGCGCTGTGAATTCTTGGTATTTTTCGGTAGCGGTTTTAGCCATAGTAAGAAACAAACGCTCTTGAGTTACCGCCAAACTTCGTTGCATTAAAATCCTAAAAGCCCTTTCGAATCGCGGTGCTGTGGCAAATAATTCCTCTTTAGTATCGGGACTAAAAACAAAAAACTCACAATCCTCAAGAGTTTCTATAAAAACCCGACTGGGACTGCTTTCATAAATACTAAATGAACTATCACTTACCCAAGCATTTTCTATGGCAAATTGTAAAATGACTTCAAATCCATTGGCATCAATATAATACTTTCGGACACAGCCTTTGATTACAAAAATTTCGAAGTTACATTTCTCCCCTTCCTGCAACAACATGGATTTTTTAGGCACAAATTTATGCGTTAAAAGAGAATTAAAAATTGCTAACTCGCTTGAACTAAAAGAGACATACCTACTAATATTAGCATTAATTTGTGTGTACACGATGGCTTAGATTTTAAATAATAAAGATACTAAATCCGCATTCATAAAGGACAAAAAAACAAATATTTGCACTAATTTTTATTCTAAAAATGAAAAACTACCCCATTAAAATTCCTATTTTTGCCACATTAAAAACATAATAATACACATATGCTAATTATAGGAATTGCAGGAGGAACAGGTAGCGGTAAAACAACTGTTGTACATCAAATAATGAATGAGTTGCCGCAAACTGAGGTAGGAATTATTTCCCAAGATTCATACTACAAAGAGAACCACGGACTCTCATTTGATGAAAGAGCCTTAATCAACTTTGACCATCCTAGAGCCATTGATTTTCCTTTATTAGTTTCGCATTTAAAAGAACTAAAAGCAGGAAATAACATTCACCAACCTGTGTATTCTTTTGTAACTCATAATAGAACAGACGATACTGTTTTTACACATCCTAGAAAAGTAATGATTGTAGAGGGAATTCTTATTCTTGCAAATCCAGAGTTAAGAGAATTATTTGATGTTAAAATATATGTTCATGCTGATAGTGATGAGCGCCTAATTCGACGGATGAAACGCGACATTGCAGAACGTGGTCGCGATATGAACGAGGTAATCAACCGATATCAAAATACATTGAAACCAATGCATGAGCAGTTTATAGAACCTACAAAAGCTTTTGCTGACATCATTATTCCTAATGACAAGTACAACACCGTGGCAATTGATGTGGTTAGAGCAGTAATTAACCAAAGGATTTCATAAATTACCGTATCTTTATAAAAAATACTGATCCAGTATCTAATAGCATTATAGTAGAACATGAAAAACAAATTTAAAAACAATCCTTGGCTAAGATTCTTGAGTAATAAGTATGTTTGGGTGTCCTTGTTTTTTTGTATCTGGATGATTTTTTTAGATAATTACTCTTATTTTAATCATCGGATTTTAGATGAACAAATCCACGATTTAGAGGAAAATGCAACTTATTATAAAGAGGAAATTAAGAAAGATAAAGAAAATATCAAGCAATTAAAAAATTCCGAACAAATAGAAAAATATGCTCGGGAAAAATATTACATGAAAAAAGATAGCGAAGACATTTACATTATAGAATTTGAAAACGATACTCTAGTAAATAAGTAAAATTAAAGATTTAGTAAAGCTACCAGAATTCATTTTTTAAAGGCAAAAACAACAATATAAGTCTCCTTCCTCAAGGTAAGGTTGAGATAATGAAAACTAAAAATACAATGAACACAAACCTTTTTGAAGATTTTGATCTTGTTTCATCCAAACAATGGAAACAAAAAATCCAGTACGAACTTAAAGGTGCGGATTATAACGAAACCTTAGTTTGGTATTCCCCTGAGGATATCATGGTAAAACCTTTTTACCACAAAGATGAAACTAGTCCCGCTTTAAACAGTGGAACAAAAGCTACTGAGTTCAAAATTTGTCAAAATATTTTTGTTTTTGATGTCTCTAAATCAATTGAAAGAGCTCAAGATGCATTAAATAGAGGCGCTGATAGCTTGAGGTTTACTATTGAAGACGAAACTATAAACATCACCCTTTTATTAGAAAAAATAGCTCTTCAAGGGATTACCATCTATTTTAACCTAAGATTTTTTTCAATCGATTTCGTGAAAAAAATAGAGGATTTTGCTAAAAAAAGTAACGTTACTATTTTTTGTAATTTAGATCCAATAGGCCAACTTGCCAAAGATGGAAATTGGTTTTCCACGCAAGAAAAAAGTAATTTTGACAGCTTGAATACTATAGCGTCATCCACGAACTCGGTTTCTTTTATTAGCGTAAACGGCGCATTGTATCAAAATGCTGGCGCTACAATTGTACAGCAAATTGCATATAGTTTAGGTCATGTAAATGAGTATTTTAATCGTGTGGAATCAATTTCAACACCTATTGTTTTTGAAATAGCTGTAGGGACTAACTATTTCTTTGAAATTGCAAAATTACGTGCACTGCGTATCCTATTTAACTTAATTGCTAAAGAATATAACCATACGCTACCGTGTAACATTATTGCTTTCCCTACCAAAAGAAATAAAACTTTATACGATTACAACGTAAATATGTTGCGTACCACTACCGAATGTATGAGTGCTATCCTAGGCGGCGCAGATGCAATAGCCAATCTACCTTATGACGCTTTATATCACAAAGACAATGAATTTGGAGATAGAATTGCTCGCAATCAGTTGTTAATTCTTAAAAAAGAAAGTTATTTTGACAAAGTAAATAATCCCGCCGATGGTAGTTATTACATTGAAAATCTAACGCAACAACTTGCAGAAAAAGCCTTAGCATTATTTAAAGATATTGAGGCAAATGGAGGTTTCCTAAAGCAATTAAATGAAGGAACCATAAAAAGAAAAATTCAAGAAAGCGCAGATACAGCTCAAGAACTATTTGATTCTGGTAAAGAAATTTTGTTAGGAACTAACAAACATCCTAATAAACAGGATAAAATGAAACATGATTTAGAGTTGTTTCCTTTTGTAAAAGTCAAGCCAAGAAAAACCTTGATTACACCCATCATTGAAAAACGTTTGGCAGAAAAAATAGAACAAGAACGATTAGAGCTTGAATAAAAGGATAATGAACTTTATAAATCAACAGCATTCCTATAATTTGGCACACTACAAATGAAAAGAAAAGATTTACAACATATAAAATTAGAAAGCAACCCAATAACAGTGGTGAATGTAAATTCTTCTGCTGATGCATTTCTAACTGCAGAGGGAATAGAGCTAAAACCTACGTACTCACAACAAGATATTGAAAAGCTCACGCATCTTGATTTTGGGGCTGGTTTTGCACCAAATTTACGTGGACCATATGCTACCATGTATGTTCGCCGTCCTTGGACTGTAAGACAATATGCTGGATTTTCTACAGCCGAAGAAAGTAATGCATTTTATCGCAGAAACTTAGCTGCAGGACAAAAAGGACTTTCAGTGGCTTTTGACTTACCTACCCATCGAGGCTATGATTCAGATCACGAACGTGTTGTTGGCGATGTTGGAAAAGCAGGTGTAGCTATAGATTCAGTTGAGGATATGAAGGTCCTATTTGACCAAATTCCTCTTGATGAAATGTCAGTATCCATGACTATGAATGGTGCTGTTTTACCTATAATGGCTTTTTATATTGTAGCTGCAGAAGAGCAAGGAGTTAAAGCTGAATTACTTTCAGGAACCATTCAAAATGATATTCTGAAGGAATTCATGGTGCGTAATACCTATATTTATCCCCCTACACCTTCGATGAAAATAATTGCTGATATCTTTGAGTATACCAGCAAAAACATGCCTAAGTTCAATTCCATTTCAATTTCTGGATACCACATGCAAGAAGCTGGAGCTACAGCCGATATTGAATTAGCATATACACTAGCTGATGGATTGGAATACATCAGAACTGGATTAGCCACAGGAATGAAAATAGATGAATTTGCTCCGCGTTTATCCTTTTTCTGGGCAATTGGAATGAATCATTTTATGGAAATTGCAAAAATGCGTGCCGGTAGAATGATCTGGGCAAAATTAGTTAAACAATTTGAACCGAAAGATGATAAGTCTCTAGCATTACGAACGCATTGTCAAACATCGGGATGGAGTTTAACTGAGCAAGATCCGTTTAATAATGTAGCAAGAACCTGTATAGAAGCTGCCGCTGCAGCTTTTGGTGGTACACAGTCTTTGCATACCAATGCACTTGATGAAGCTATAGCCTTACCTACAGATTTTTCGGCTAGAATTGCTAGAAATACACAGCTTTATTTACAAGAAGAAACTAAAATCACAAAAACAGTCGATCCATGGGCTGGGAGCTATTATGTAGAAAGTTTGACACATGAAATCGCCGAAAACGCTTGGAAATTAATCGAAGAAGTTGAAGAACTTGGCGGGATGACCAAGGCTATCGAATCCGGCATACCAAAATTACGAATAGAGGAAGCTGCCGCAAGAAAGCAAGCCCGAATAGACAGTGGACAAGATATTATTGTAGGTGTAAATCAATATCGATTAGAAAAGGAAGATCCATTGCAGATTCTTGATGTAGATAATCAAATGGTTCGCAAGCAGCAACTAGAACAATTAGAGCGAATTAAAGCGTCTAGAGACAACCAAAAAGTACAAGATTCACTAAAAAAACTGACTCTTTCTGCTCAAACTGGCGCGGGAAATTTACTTGAAATTGCAGTTGAAGCAGCCAGAAACAGGACTACACTTGGAGAAATTAGTGACGCCTTAGAAGCCGTTTTTGGTAGGTATAAAGCACAAATAAAATCATTTAGTGGTGTGTATAGTAAAGAAATAAAAGATGACAAAAGTTTTGAAAAAGCAAAACAATTAGCCGACGAATTTGCAGTAAAAGAAGGCCGTCGCCCTCGAATCATGATTGCAAAAATGGGGCAAGACGGACACGACAGAGGTGCTAAAGTAGTAGCAACTGGCTATGCCGATGTGGGATTTGATGTGGATATAGGTCCTCTTTTTCAAACACCCGAAGAAGCTGCCAAACAAGCTGTTGAAAATGACGTGCATATTCTAGGGGTTTCATCCCTAGCTGCTGGACACAAAACGCTAGTGCCACAAGTAATTGATGAACTAAAAAAATACGGTCGTGAAGATATTATGGTAGTTGTGGGCGGCGTAATACCTGCACAAGATTATCAATTTTTATTTGATGCTGGAGCGGTTGCTGTTTTTGGGCCTGGAACAAAAATAAGTGACGCAGCAATCAAAATACTTGAAATATTACTCGAAAGTTTTGAATAAACCTTTTACAAAACAAAAAAATCACCTAAATGGTGATTTTTTTGTTTTGTAAAATATTGGACTGACTACATACTACAAGAAATTGAAAACTATTACTTTATTAAAGAATATAACTTTTTAATTTCAATTAAACCCAGTAAATATTAACTAGATATTATGTACCGTTGCGTTATTATCTGCAACAATAAAGGAAGTGTCATACCCGCCAAACATTTTCATATAACTCCTGATAGAAGTACCGTAAGCATCTCTAAAATTGCGTTTGCCTTCGTGTCTAAAATATTTTTTTACCGATCCTGCGCCGCCTAAGTGAGCAGCAGCTAATATTCCTGACTCGGTGATACGTATTCCATTGAGAATTGTACCGTCGTACTTATCAATTTCTCTTTTTAATTCCCACTTGTTTTTTGCCAATAATGCAATAAAAGCGCGTTCTTGTAATTCAGGATTATTCAAAAAGGTAGTACTGCTCTTTACACCAACAGACTTAAGCGTTTCAGTACCAAATTGATATTTACCTAAATATCCTAGCGAATTGATTTTTTTGTATTTGCTTTCGGATTCTCGATGCCCGATCGCTTCTTTGAAGCCTATGAAAAAATTTCCTGTAAATGGAATACTTAAATTACTGTATTCACTTGCTTCTTCGGATGGAAATAAGTAGTGCGTTCCATCTTCTTCATTTATTAGAAACCAAGGGCTGGTTTCTAGGTTAAAAGGTTTAAAACCTGAGCTTAAAAAAACTGTAATCACAGTTAGACTAGCATAAAAATACCACTTCTTTATCATAAATTGTTTTTCTTCAAAACGCTGTCCCGTTAAGAAATTTCTATGCGCAAAGATACAAAAAAAATAGCAAGCTTGATAATCAACACGTTAAACTTATCTAAAAATAGATGAAGTGGTATTTAAAGCCGTTTAAGTGCGAAAACTCAATTGTAGGTGCAGGAATTTTGACTGTATTAAAAACAGAGAAAACCGTCTTCAAAAAATGAGATTTTGTTGTAATTTTTGTCAAGTCAACATCTAAACTGAAGTAAAACTGTCTGTATCGTTGTGGATTGAAAGTCGCATTCGAAGCAAGTGTAGCGCTATTTCCTGTTACCATTCCTTCGGCACCATAACCCAAAGCAACGTTCAACCATTTTGGTATTTTAGAATTTTTAGCAAAGGAATGTAAATTAATAGAGAGCCAATAGGTTTGTCCGTTATAATCTTTTAAGATTTGTTCTGATACGGATTTCCCTAACACTGCTGGACGGTATTGTGCATAAGGTGAAGTATGAAAAGAAAATTTAGGCAGTATGCGTTGTTCATCCCACAGTAATTTTTGCGATACATACAAGCCTGTTCCTGTAGCATTAGCAATAACATCACCTATAGAAGCTCCCCACTCTGCGGAGTATCCGTCCATTACCTCAACAGCGGTCAAGAATGCAAAACCCAATCCTGCGCCGTAAAGTAGCTGATTTTTTTTAGAAGCACCACTCCAATGGAGCATTTGAGCACTAAAACTCCCCAATTGATACGATGAAAAAACATGCCCTACTTTGTCCATTTGCAACCACTCTGCATTATCATTTACAAAATGAAAATCAGATTTGGGATAATTGGCATACCATAACTGATTCAAAGCAAGTAATGTTCCTGTTGCAACCACAGCTTCGGAAATCAACACTGTTTTTTGCCTTTGCACTTGTATTGTATCCGAAGGATTTAAAAACGTGTTTAATTTGCTTTGGCAAAAGCCAATTTGAAAAAACACCACAGCAACAAACGTGTATCTTAAAATAGTGTTCACAACTATCTTACTACGCCTTGATTGTTAATCCAATCTGAATATTTTTTGGCATTTACATTATGTTCTGGCAATGTAGCTGCAAATTCATGATACCCAAAACGGTCAACACTAGCGCAAAAATAAATGAAATCATTTTTTTCAGGATTTAAAACAGCCTCTAATGCAGTAATATCAGGCATAGCAATTGGCCCAGGAGGCAAACCAATATTCATGTATGTATTGTAAGGATGAGACATTGTCAGGTCATTGTAAAAAACTCTTTTGATTACTTGATTAAAATCATTGGCTTTCTTTTTCATGGCAAAAATCACCGTAGGATCTGCTTGTAAAGGCATTTCTAATTTCAATCGGTTAAGATATACTCCTGCAATTCTTGGTCTTTCATCTTTTTTTACCGACTCTTTGTGAACAATTGAGGCTAAAATTGTAGCTTCAACTGGAGTAAGACCTTGAGCTTTTGCTTTTGCAGTACGCTCTTCGTTCCAGAAGTTGCGGTACTCTTTAATCATTTTGTCTCGAAACTTTTCGGCTGTGGTATTCCAATAAATTTCATAAGTATTGGGAATAAACATGGCTAAAATATTTTCCTCGTTGAATCCGTTTTCTTGTAAAAAAACTGAATCTTTAAATGTATTTAGCAAAACTAAACTATCCGCTTCTATTTGAGATCCTACACGACCTGCAAGATTTTCTATTCGTTCTTGATTGTTGAATGCTAATTTTACTGGCGAATTCAAACGTAGGGTTTTTACAAGATCATAGCTGCTCATTCCCTTTGTAAGTAAAAATCGACCTGGAATTACATTTTCAATATAGCCTCGCTTAGAAGCTACAAGCTCAAAACGCTCTAGATTTTCTACGTAAGGGCTTAAAATTTTCTTGACATCTTCATATTTAGAATCTGTAGGTACATAAACGTACACTTCTTGCTCAGGAAACTTAGTATTGGCAGAGAAAATTTGTTTTAATAAAATCATGCCGTAGATCATCAGTCCAGATATCAAAACAACTGAAACAATGCTAATAATTTTCTTAGTATTCATAGGGTGGTATTATTTTTTTAAGCTTTTAGTTTGTTGAAAAGGTAATTAATTGATTTAAAAACATTTATATCTTAACCTGAAAAATTAAAATTTAGTATTGATAAGCTGGTACATGGCTTCATCTTTGTAAAATCCCTGATGCAAAGTCCAATCTTTTTTTATACCAATCATTTTGAAACCAAATTTAGTAAAAAGTGCGGTACTTGCTACATTTTCGGTACCAATATTTGCATATAATTGATGTAAATTAAGATTACAGAATGCATATTCGATTAATAAATCCAAAGCTTCGGAGCCAATATTCTGATTTCGGTTGTTGTCCTTTTGAATTACAATACCCACACCTGCTCTATTATTCCTTGGATCGAAATCAAATAAATCAATTAAACCTATGGCGGGAAAATCTTGATCTTGGCAAATAGCAAGACGCAACTGCTTAGCTTCGTAAATATCTTGATGTGCGTTTTCAAGGTATTGCTTGACTAGAAACCTACTGTATGGAGTGTTTGTATTGCTTACTTCCCAAATGCTTTGGTCGTTTTCAATTGCATAAATAAATTCTAAATCATTGGGTTCTAATGCCCGAATGTAAATATTATCGCCTTTTAATGTTTTCATTTATTTATTTCAGAAAGTTACATAGAGACACACCAAACTTGATTTTAATACTAGTTTCTAAAAATTAAATCTCAATCGTACCTTGAAATACAAATTGAGCTGGGCCTTTTAAAAACACATTGGTAAACACACCCTCATTGACATCAAATGAAATTGCTAATTTGCCGCCTTCAACATTCAAATCTATTGCTGTTTCAGGTGTTTTCCCTAAAACATTCATGGCAATAGCAACAGCAGTAGCGCCTGTTCCGCAAGAAAGTGTTTCATCTTCAACGCCTCTTTCATACGTTCGAAGAGAAAAGGTATTTTCATTAATTTGCTCTACAAAATTAACATTACTACCTGCTTGACCGTATAAATCTCCGTATCTAATTGATGCGCCAATATTTTTTACATCGTAGTTTTCTAGATCACTTACCAATTGTACGTGATGTGGTGAACCTGTATTTAAAAACACATAATCCTCCTCAACTTGCACCGCAGGTACATCAATCATTTGCAATGCTACAATTTCGTTCTCGTCAATGGTAGCATGATGCAATCCATCTGTGGCTATAAATGTAGTTTTGTTTTCAATAACCTGAAGCTTTTTGGCGAAAGCCACTAAACAGCGTCCACCATTGCCGCACATGGAACTTTGGTTTCCATCTGAGTTGTAATACACCATTTTAAAATCGGTATCCAAGTCATTTTCTAACAAAATTAAGCCATCGCCTCCTATTCCAAATCGGCGGTCACACAGTTGAGCAATCAATTTTGTGTTCTCCTTTGGAAAAAATTCGGTACGGTTGTCAATCATTACAAAATCATTGCCTGTGCCTTGGTATTTATAAAATTCTAATTGCATTTTTTTAATTTTGTGAAATACAAAAGTACAAACTATTAATGAAATGTTAATCATTGTTAAAGAGCGTTAAACGGTATTTTAAAAATCCAAAAAAGTTTTAATTTTACCTGTATATTTTTTTAAAAACGAAATTGACTATGAAAAATTTATCAACATTATTTGGAGTTTCTTTATTAAGTGGTGTAGTTACCTTGGGTTCTTACAAGCTATTATTTGATACTGATGGTTATTTTTCAAAAGATGCTGGCTCAGTAGTTACCATGGCTTCCAACTCGTACGGTAAGCGTGTTGGTTTATCATCGGAAATACTTGATTTTACTGAGGCCGCTGATAAAACCATTCATACCGTAGTGCACGTGAAAAACGTTTCCAGAACCACTGTTTCTAACCCTATTTTGGAATATTTTTACGGTTATAGAGGTGGACAATCACAAGAACAAGTAGGAACGGGATCCGGAGTAATAATCTCTGAAGACGGCTATATTGTAACGAACAATCACGTAGTGAAAGACGCTTCTGAAATTGAAATTACACTCAACAATAAGAAATCATACAAAGCAAAATTAATTGGTACCGACTCCAAAATGGACATTGCTTTGCTAAAAATCGATGCGGGCGAAAAGCTTCAATATACGGTTTTCGCCAATTCTGATTCGGTGAAAGTGGGTGAATGGGTATTGGCAGTAGGAAATCCGTACAACCTGAATTCGACTGTTACGGCGGGTATCGTTTCGGCGAAAGCCAGAAATCTTGACACGAACGGCATTCAATCCTTTATACAAACGGATGCGGCGGTAAACCCTGGTAATAGTGGTGGTGCCTTGGTAAACACCCGTGGTGAATTGATTGGCATCAATACCATGATCTCCTCGCCAACCGGAAGTTATACCGGATACTCCTTTGCGGTTCCCTCCAACATTACCCGAAAAATCATTGAAGATTTAATGGAATTCGGGAATGTACAACGTGGAATATTAGGCGTTGAAGGTGGCGAATTGAACAGTATGAATTCTAAAGAATACGGTATTAGTTTAACCCAAGGATTTTATATAAAAAGGGTAACTAAAAATTCTGGTGCTGACAAAGCTGGCTTAACCAACGGAGATGTGATTGTCAAATTAGACGAACAAAATATTACATCATTTGCAGATCTTTCTGGATACATCAATACGAAAAGACCAAATGACAAAGTTCAAGTTACCTATATTAGAGACGGAAAAACTAAAACCGTTCCTGTGACTTTGAGCAAAAACGAGTTTTTTAATGCGGAGTTCAAAGGTATAACACTCGAAAATATTGAAGCTGCTGATAAAAAGAAATATAAAATTGATCACGGTGTGCGCATTAAAGGAATTAGCGATGAACAGTGGCAACAATATGAAGAGGAACTAGTGGGAAGTATCATTTTAAGTATTGATAACGTAAAAGCAACAGATGTAGAAACGGTATCGAAAAGATTTGGAAAAATAGAAGCTGATCAAAAGGTACGCATAGAATTGATTAGTAAAAATGGTGAACTGCTACGTTTTTACATGTAAGTTTATTTTTAAAATTGAATACTAAGCCATCTTGCTAAACAAGGTGGCTTTTTTATTTTATAAAAAAATCTAAAAACACACTACGAAATCGATTGAAATGGGTACTTTTGCAAAAAATTTTAAAAAATACAACACCTTATTTTCCTTAAATTTTCAACATGGCAACTACTACTTTATACGAAAAAGAAGTCTCTTTGCAAGCCGACAGGCGACGTGCAGGAGTAGAATTGATTAAAATCATCAGTGATTTATGGTATGACAAATCAATTGAGATGGTCTTATTCCGCAATCAATTATTAGACAGAAATGTAAGTGAGATTATCAATTTACATGAATATGCTGCTGAGTTTGTAGGCAAACCTATTTCAGTATTTGATTCGGTTAAAATTGCAAAAGCTATTTTAGAGTTGAACTTACTTCCTGCAAAATTAGACATTGGTAAACTTACTTATGAATATGGATTAGAAGAAGATAAATATCCAGATGCTAAGTATTTTGTAATCGACAAATTAAAAAACGCTAAAGATTCTGAAGAAATTCATCCAAAAGATGTTGTCTTATACGGTTTTGGACGTATTGGTCGTTTACTAGCACGAGAATTAATGTCAAAAACGGGTAAAGGAAGTCAATTGCGCTTGCGTGCTATTGTAACCCGTGATAAAAACGATGCCGTTTCTCTTGAAAAAAGAGCTTCATTGTTGCGCTATGATTCAATTCATGGAGATTTTGAAGGTTCAGTAACTGCAGATCCTGCAAACAATGCTTTAATCATCAATGGAACAACCGTTCATATTATTACTGCAAACGGTCCAGAAGAAATTGATTATACGCAATTTGACATCAACAATGCTCTTGTAATTGACAATACAGGTGCATTTACAACTCAAGAAGCTTTGAGCCGCCATTTAACTTCAAAAGGAGCCGATAAAGTATTGCTTACCGCTCCTGGAAAAGGAGTTCCTAATATTGTACACGGTGTAAACCACAACGAGTACAACCCAGATGAAATCAATATTTTCTCTGCTGCTTCTTGCACTACCAATGCCATTACTCCGATTTTGAAAGCAGTTGAAGATACCCTTGGCGTTGTTAAGGGACATTTAGAAACTATCCATGCTTATACTAACGATCAGAACTTGGTAGACAACATGCACAAGAAATACCGCCGTGGTAGAGCAGCTGCTTTAAACATGGTAATTACTGAAACTGGTGCAGGAAGTGCTGTTGCAAAAGCATTGCCTAGCTTAGCTGGAAAATTAACTTCAAATGCTATTAGAGTTCCTGTTCCTAATGGTTCGCTGGTTGTATTAAACCTTGAGGTTTCAAAAACCACTTCTGTAGAGGCCATCAATGGAATTATGAAAAAATACGCTCTTGAAGGGGAGCTTGTAGAGCAAATAAAATATTCATTGAATAACGAATTAGTTTCTTCTGATATTGTAGGTACTTCGGCGCCTGCTATCTATGACAGTAATGCTACTATTGTGTCTGCAGATGGGAAAAATATTGTGCTTTACATTTGGTATGATAATGAATACGGGTACAGCCACCAAGTAATTCGCTTGGCTAAATATATTGCTAAAGTAAGACGTTTTACGTACTACTAGCCTACTGTTTACAAGTTGTGGTGGGTGGTTGAAATTTTTTTAGTTTTAGTTTTAGTCAATAGTTTTAAATTTAAGACAACCACTTCCCGACTTGAATAAAATTCAAAATCCGTCTTGTTTTAGAACGAGACGGATTTTTTTATTTAATTTTCGTGGTACTGAATTGGCACGCAGATTTAGCAGATTTAGCAGATTTAGCAGATTTTCAACTTTATAAATATTCAACCTAAACTCCGAGATTAAAAACTGAGACTGAATACTGAGACTGAACCACAGATTTCACAAAGACTTTTAGCTTTAGTCAATATTTTTAAATATAGAACAGCCACTTTTTTGTTGTGGTACTGAATTGGAACGCAGATCTCGCAGATTTAGCAGATTTTTTATTGATTTTTTAAAAACCCATAAAAACACTTAACTACAAGTATTTTTAAACATATAAGGAATATAAGTTCATATAAGTTGAACTATTTTAAATTCATGAATGATATAAGACATCTCACAGCTTACTACTTAATAACTCATAATTCATAACTCATAATTAAAAAAACCTACTCCTTCGCCTTAGTCAAATAATAAATCGGGATACCAATAAGCATAATCAAGACACCCCAACCACAGGTAGTTGGTTTTGTGTACAATAACGCTAAGCATATCGCCGAAGAAATTAAGATGTACAAAGCAGGCAATACTGGATAACCAAAAGCCTTGTACGGACGCTCCACATTGGGCATTTTTTTACGTAAAATAAAAATTCCTAGTATGGTCAAGATGTAAAATACCAGTACAATAATCACCACAAAATCAAGCAAATCCCCATATTTACCCGTTAAACACAAGGCCGAAGCCCAAATGCATTGCGCCCAAATAGACCATTCTGGTACACTCGCTTTGTTTAACGAAGCCGCTTTTTTAAAGAAAACACCATCCTGCGCCATCGTATAATACACGCGAGCACCCGCCATAATCAAACCATTGTTACACGCAAAAGTCGAAATCATAATCATCACGGCAATAATCAAAGTTCCTACCGACCCAAAAATAGTTTGCGATGCCACCACAGCCACACGATCCGATTCAGCCGTAGCAATATCAAACAAAGGCACCACAGCCAAGTACATCACATTGGCCACAATATAAATCACACTCACCAATAATGTTCCTAGAAACAAACTCAAACCCACATTGCGTTTTGGGTTTTTAATTTCGCCTGCAATAAAAGTTACGCCTTCCCAAGCCACGCTAGAGAATTGTGATCCCACAAAAGCCGCCGAAATACCCGATATCAATGCAATACCACCAATAGGCAACCACTCGCCTGTTTCCACATTCAAACTTTGAGCTTGCCAAGCGTTGGCCCAATTCGCATCCCACACCGCACTATCTGCAGCAATAAAACCAAAAATAATCAAACCCGCTAACGAAAGTACTTTGATCACCGTAAGCACCGTTTGCAAAATCTTCGAGTTTTTCACTCCGCGACTGTTCACATAACTCAACAATACAATCGTAACAATAGATACAATTTGGGCAGCGTTTAGTTTAAAATCGCCTATTTCATACAAAATATTTTTATCACTCAAAGGCGCATACAAGTAAGCCGCAAATTTGGCAAAAGCCACACCCACCGCCGCAATAGTACCGGTTTGAATCACCGCAAAAAAGCTCCATCCGTACAAAAACCCAATGAGTTTACCATAAGCTTCCTTAATATACACATACTGCCCGCCCGCTGTAGGGAACATCGCGCTCAACTCGCCGTAACTCACCGCAGCAATCACCGTAATCACGCCCGTAAGCACCCACATAGCAATCAGCCAGCCGGCAGAGCCAAGTTGTCGCACCATATCCGAGCTTACAATAAATATCCCCGATCCTATCATAGAGCCCACCACAAGCATGGTCCCGTCAAGTAGTCCTAATTCTCTCTTAAAATTGTCTGGTTTTTGGTCTTCCATAAAATGGTTTTTTGGTTAGTTGTGGGCTAAAGATATACTTTTTTTAGAAATCTAAATTAAGATGCACTTATTTCGGGCATGTCCCAGCTTCCGCACGGCTACAGCTGCGTCAGGCTATGCGCTATATCTTTATTTTCTTTAAGAAAGAAAATAAAGGATGCCGCTACTATCCTTCATGCAAAATCCTCCTTTTCAAGTTTAATCTCAGAAAAAGAGAAGAACTGTGTCAGGGTTTTAAGTACGAAAAGCTTGCAATTAATAAAAAGCGTTTACCATTTTGTAATACTATTATACTTATATTTGAAAATCGATCTAGCTAACTGCAAGCAATGCTTCCCAATTTCCGGGTGATGTGTTTAAACTAGTGACACATATATAAAATTTGACAGAAATTTCAAGAAAATCGTAAAAATGAACAAGACCTATTTATTTATTATATTTTTCCAATTTGGATTATTATTTTCTCAAAATACTAAAATCGATAAAAGACAAATAATTCCAAATGAGATAGATTTTAATGGTAATGTTAAAAAAATGACTTTAAAAATTTATGAAATAAATAGAAACAAGGAAAAAATTGACACAACTAAAACTATCTCTGAAATACATTTTTCGAAGTTAAAAAAAATACTCAAAATAAATAAATTCGACAAATCTTTAGACAATTTGTGGAATGTAACTGAGTTTGATGATTTAGAAAGAATTAAAAAAATTTCAAGAAAAAATGAAGGCAAAATGTTTAATGCTGTGATACAATATTTTTCTACTGAAAATGAATTTCCTGATTCAACTACCATAGACTTTAATGAAAATTATAAAGAAAAATATATAAATTATTTTAAAGATAATTTAGTCATAAAACAGGAACATTTTGTTAAGGATCTATTACAAGATTACCGATTATACAAATACAATGAGAAAAATCAATTAATTGAAGACTTATATCTTAATCCTGAAAATGATTCTGATAAAACTGTTGTTTTTAAAGCAGAGAATCAGCTATCATTTTATCCTGAAAGACTAACAAAATATGAATATAAAGAAATAAAAGATACTTTAATTTCGACAAAAATTCGACCAAAATTTAATGTAAAAGAAGTAACAAAAAAATTGAAGGCAAAAAAATATTCGCTTGAAATAAAAGAAGATTATGACAATCATTATTTAGAAAGCAGAACATTAATTTATACATACAAAGATTCAATCATTGCATTTACATACTACTACAAAAATAATAACGAAATTAAAAGCTACTATATTACAACGACTACAAAAAACAATATAACCTCAAAGTGGAAAACCGAAGGTTACGGAAATAATGAAGAACGTAACGATATATTCAAAATAAATATCGTCAATGACAAACATAAAAATTGGGTTAAAAAAACTTATTCTAATAAAAATCAGACTACAAGAATAATTGAAAGACAGATCGAATATTATTGAAAATAAGAAAAACATCTACTAACCACCGCACGGCTACAGCTGCGTCAGGCTATGCGCTTTATCTTTATTTTCTTAAAGAAAGAAAATAAAGGATGCCGCTCCTATCCTTCATGCGAAATCCTCCTTTTCATTTTCAATCTCGAAAAAGAGAAGTATTTCATTAGCGTTTTAAGTACAAAAAGCTTGCAATTAATAAAAAGCGTTTGCCGTTTTGTAATACTATTATTCTTATATTTGAAGACAGATAAATTTGGCTGAAATCAAAGCAGGCGACCTAATTTGAGAGAACTGTGTTTGATTTTGTCAGACGTATTTTTAAATTGTAATTAATTCTCATGAAAAGTAAATATATAATATCTATTATTCTTTCAATATCTTTTATTACAGTAGTCATTTTACCTATTTTTTTTGCTAACCAAAGCGAAAGTCCAAACACAATTATTACGGTTATTGGAACAGTTGTGAGTTCACTTACTAACATTCTTACTTTATTTATAGCACTGTTGCTTTTCAATAAGTTTGGTATTGAAACACCTTTGCTAGAAAAAAATACTGAAACTGTCTTTAAGTTCATTGAACAATTCAAAAAAACGACTTTCTATATAAATAACGATAGTCAAAAATATTTTATTAATATTAGACTCGATGATCCATTTAATATTGCCTTTGAAAGATTCTATGGTGATAAACTAGCCTTCTCAACAGAATATATGACTGACTTGGAAGAGCTTTTTACAATATCCGATAGCCCTTTTATGCCGAAAAAAATTAGTTCTACGATCGAGAAAATAAGGTGTTCATATATCCTTCATTTAAATCCAGAAGAACTGAAAAATTTTTCAGTGGTAATTGTGCCTGGAAAGAAAAATAATAATGAAGAAGCTTTTGGCAAATTTAATGATAAAGATATGACACTAATGCAGTTTCTAAGTTTATTGGATGAAATCAAAATTGAGGTGACAAACTGGATTAGTAAGAATTCAAGTTATAGTCCTGATCTCAACTTTTAATTACTCCACTCGTGATGTATATTAACGGATTACTATGATTTTAATTGGTGCCAGTCATTAGATTTTTAAAATATTGAAAATATTAATTGCGTGCACGAGCGGGACGCTCGCGCCAGCTAGAGGGAATGACGTGGTGAGACAAAATATAAAAAAACTGAAAAATGACAAATGTAAAATATCCAAAATTTGCTGAATCTGCTTTTAACTGTCCATTATGCGGTGCTTATGCTAAACAATATTGGTATGATACAGCAAAATCTAAAACACATTTTAGTTCGACAACATTACATGGTATCATAATAGGAAATAATATTTCTGAATGCGAGCATTGTGGACAACACTCATTTTGGAAAGAATACAAAATGATTTATCCATACAGTGGAACTGCCCCTCTACCTAATGCCGATTTACCAGATAACATAAAAGATGATTATCTAGAAGCTAGAAGTATTATAGAATTATCACCAAGAGGTGCAGTTGCTTTATTACGATTGGCAATTCAAAAATTATGTATTCACTTAGGAGAATCAGGTAAAAATATAAATACAGACATTGGTAATCTAGTTACAAAAGGACTTCCTGTAAAAATGCAAAAAGCATTAGATTCAGTCAGGGTTGTCGGCAACAATGCTGTTCATCCAGGTTTTATTGATTTAAAAGATGATATTGAAACTGCTAGGAAGTTATTTGCATTTGTTAATATAATATCTGACGTAATGATTTCCCAACCAAATGAAATCGACAAGTTTTATGACGAGAATATTCCTGAAAATCTTAAACAAGCTATTAATAAAAGAGATGGAAAATAAAGTTAGCTCCCCCCCGCTAGAGCGAGAGTCACGCTCGTGATTGATTACAACAGATTATTAGGATTTTAGTTTATGCCGGTTCATTAGATTTTTTTTTAAATATTGAAATAGTATTTATGCTCACGAGCGTGACGCTCGTGCTAGCTTGCAGACAAATAGAACAAATCACATGAAATATGAGTCAAAGAATAACACAACGCACCAACTCTAACATAGCATTTACCTTAGGAATCATATCAATAATTTTATTTGTATCCTTAATTTGGGGAGTATTTGGACTTGATATTTCTAACTATTTTACTGCTATAATTGGCTTACTAATCGGTCTTACTTCGATAATTGGAATTGTATATTCATTAAAAAGCCTGCAGGAGCCAATTGGAATTAGAAGTGTATTTGGATTTATTCTGAATGGAGTAATGGCGATTCTATTTGTTATTACTTTTGTTGGCTTTTTTTTAAGTAGAACTTAAAATCTAAAGGCTAGCGCGAGCGTCTCGCTCGTGATGAATGGATAAATAGGATTTTGGTTTGTGTCAGTCATTAGATTTATTTTTAAATATATTGACCTGGTATCTATGTTCATGCGTGAGACCCTCGCTTTAGCTGGAGTATTAAATTAAATCGAAATTAAAATAGTTTGTTTTAAAACAGTTTAATAAATTATTAAAACTTTAAAAAGTAGAAGTATAAAAATTTAAAAAATACACAGATGAGTAGGAAGAATATTTTTGGAATAATTGTTAGTGTAATCGGATTAGCAATGATGGGTTTTGAAATGGGAAAAAACTCAAAAAATGGTGAGAGTAATGCACTTTTATATTTTGGAGGTTTATTTATTGTTTTCGTAGGAGTTTTTATTGTTAGTTTTAATAAAAAAAAAAAATCGATGAACAATAATTCCCCTACGAGCAGGACGTTCTCGCCTGCCTTGGGAATTTATTGCCGTAAAAATAAAATAGTAGTTTAAATAACGGTGCCAAAAAACGTTTGCAATCTGGCGGTTTTGGGCTAAATTTAAAAATAATTATGTAACACCCTGCAAATAATAACTCGAATGAAATCTCTAATCTACCCTTTACTACTGCTGATCATTGTGACACAATTTGCATTTGCACAAGAAAAATTACCTATACTTAAAACTGACAAAAACACCATTAGTATAAAAGAGGGAAATTCTGATTATAAAGATGAATGGACGATAGCGCCAGATGTGAAGCCAGATGTTTTTGTAACACAGAAATTTACAGGAAATAAAATAATTACATTTTATTCAGAAATCGATAGCATATCTTTTACAGTAAAACCAAACAAAAAATATGACTTTATTATTTTGCTAAACGGAAAACACAAAGCTTATACTCAAATAAATACTGATAGCAAAAAAAATCCTTCATTAGAACCTAAACTATTTTACACAAGACTAACAAAAACAGCACAGGCTACAGACACCATACCTTTCACACTTGGAATTGACAATCGAATTCATATGAAAGGTAAAGTAAACAATTCAGAAACTTTAGATTTTATGTTTGATACAGGCGCAAGTTCTTGCGTTATTACTACCTCATTAATTAATAAAAAAGTAAAAATTAATTTAGACGGAAATCAAGAAAATACTGGAACAGATGGAAAAGCAATCGTTAGGACAAGTTCTAAAAATACAATTGAAATCAACGATTTGAAATGGGAAAATGTTTCACTTTTGTCAATTGATTATCAAAAACCATCTTTTGATTTAGTTTTAGGTTGGATTGCATTTGAAGGCAAAATTATTGAAATCGATTATGAAAAAAGCATTATAATAGTTCACCAATCATTACCAAAATTGTCTACTGAATATTCCAAGTTGGAGTTTAAATTAATAGAAGGAATACCCTATATAAAATTAAAACTTATAATAAATGGGAAAGTAAGCGAAAGTTGGTTTGATTTTGATACAGGTTCAAACGGTGCGTTAGTTGTAGGGCAAAAGTTTGCAAAAGAGCACTTTCTTAACAATGAAATGAAACAAATAGGAACAATTACATCCGTAGGTTCTGCAGGAAAGGAAATAATTAGCAATTTAGTTATTTTGCCCAAGCTGAAAATTGGAGATTTTGAGATGTATCAAATTCCTCTATCAATTCAACAAAAAGAAATAGAAAACGTAGAACATAATGAAAACATTGGTAATAAAATTTTAAAAAGGTTTAATGCGGTTATTGACTTTAAGCATCATCACATTTACCTAAATCCAAATAATCTATTTTATGATCAGATGCTAAAAAATTAAATGTTATACAATTAAAAAAGGGCTCTAATACAAAATGGCTCTTGTATAAATCGAATACTTATCTTTGAAAAGAAAACTTGCGTTTGTAACGTAAATACCTAAAAAAGCAACATTATATAACACCTACTAAATCCCAAAAAAATGAAAAAAACAGTTATCCTTTTACTACTTATTGTTTCATTAAAGGGCTTTTCCCAAAACCTAGAGTTATTTGGGAAAGTCGAATCTTACGGCTTACCAGAAACAGGTAAAATTTATTGG
The DNA here is from genome assembly GCF_056428925.1 of Flavobacterium sp. GNP011. NCBI lineage: Bacteria > Pseudomonadati > Bacteroidota > Flavobacteriia > Flavobacteriales > Flavobacteriaceae > Flavobacterium > Flavobacterium sp. GNP011. Next base: position 152,056 of record NZ_JBWJVJ010000005.1, read on the forward strand.
ACCGAAGAAGGAAAGCAATTTGATCCTAAAAAATTTATACCTTTTGGAAAGGATAGAGCGTTCCGTTTTAAAATAGCCATTGCCGAAATCAAGAAATTAAACAGTCCCGTTTTGGTCTTTGCAATAGACTTAACGCAAGAAACAACTAATCCAAACAGTTGCGTACAGCGCATTAAGGTATTAGAAATTGTAAATGCTTCTGAGTTTGAAAATTTAAAAAACATAGCCCTTAACACTGATTTAGTGTTAAATCTAAATTGTGAAGCCGGTGTTTACTACGATGCTAAAATGGAACAGTTAGAGCAGTTTGTAGGGTCTTACACGCTAACTACTGCTGATAATTTTCGCACCATTAGATTGGGTAATGATTTAAAACGGTACAATGGCTATCTCTCGAAACAGACAAAAGATTATATGACCACAGAAGTTGGAAGTTGGAACTATGATAAAGAACAAAAAATACTTTCTTTTTACGTATTCAGACAAATGAACGAACAATACGGCTTAGTCCTGAGTATGAATAATGAATATAATTTTACGGTTAAACAAAGCGAAGGTCCCATGTTGTTTGAGTCAGAAATAGGAGTCTTGAAAAAAAGATAACACTAATAAAAATGTAAGCTTCTGTAAAAGTTTTTATTTAAAAAAGCGACGATTTTATCAATAAGAACCTCAATGTAGCAATGATAAATCGTGCTTTAAAAATAGATCATGTTGACCAAAATTCAATGCTAATCTTAACCTATAATGAAAATTCGAAAGAATATTTAATCCACAATACCGAAAAAAATAATTAGGAAAATTAAACGAAGTTAGCACGAGCGAAATCCCGCAACTAGCTCTACACTCGAATAAATAAAAAGATTGGTTTTAAGGCAAACGGAGGTTTTGCGGGCATCCAAAAAATACAGAATAATTTGAAAAACTACCATTTTTTGGTAACTTAGTTAAAAAAAATTATGGAACGAAATACTTCTATATCGCTTGGTAATCATTTCGAACAATTTATCAAACACAGTGTTAATGATGGAAGATTCAATAATGCAAGTGAAGTGATAAGAGCTGGCCTCCGTCTTTTAGAAGAAGAGGAAAACAAAATTGTCGCTTTAAGAAAAGCGATCAATGATGGAATTGAAAGTGGACGTGTAGTAGATTTTGATGCTAAAAAACATCTTAATGTTTTAAAAGCAAGAAAAACATCAAATGGCTAAATATTAATTAACAAATAAAGCTGTTGATGACTTAACTGAAATTTGGGATTATACGATCAAAACTTGGTCTGAAATGCAAGCTGAAAAGTTCTATGAATTACTTATAGCATCATGTCATGATCTACAAACAATCCAAAACTTGGCAAAACTATGATATAATTTCGAAAGGAATATTAGGTTTTAAATCAGGTGAACATATTATCTTCTACTCCATTATATCAAAGAACGAAATACAAGTTACAAGAATTCTTCATGGAATGATGGATTTAAAAAGTAAACTTTAAGTAACCAAGTAATACTGCTGGAGTTTGGTTGAGTTCACTAATCTGGCGCGCGCGTCTCGTTCTCGATCCAAAAACAAAAATGCACTAAATCCCTCTCGAAAATTAAAAAGATAGATATTTACAATCAAAAATATTTATGACAAATTGGACTCAAAAAATGCAAGAGATTTTAAATGATAAAACTGAAAACTATACTTCCCAAGAGAAGGCTAATGTTAACCTTGAGTATTTAAAAAACTTACTTGCAAAAATTGAAGGTAATCATATTCCTGATAGTGAAGCACTTCGAACTAAAACGGAACAGGTTATTAATGGCATACAACATAAGACATCGGAACAAAAAGTACGGTACCAAACAAAAAATTTAAATGATATAACTAATTTACAAACCTTTGTAGAAGAAAATTTTAATTATATTCAAAAAGGTAAATTTAAAAGAAGTTATTTAAGTAAGGGTATGATTTTCGGAATGTCTATCGGAATAGCTATTGGTGCTGGATTTGGAAAAATAGCACTAGGTTTACCAGTAGGTATGCTCTTTGGTATAGCAGTTGGGCAGTTAAAAGGTAGTAATTTAGATCGGAAAGCTGAAATCGAAAATAGAGTGTTGTAAAATAAATAATTTATCCCGATTACTATGATTTTAGTTTATATCAGTCTTTAGATTTTAGGATTTTAACGGTAGTCAAGAAGGGAAGCTCTTACCATTTTTAGGAATTAATTGCAGCAAAAAGTAAAATACTAAATTGATTATTAGTGCTAACCGCAATTTAGCAACATGTGTGGTTTAGTCCTAATTTAAAGTTTGTTTTGTAACTTTGTGGCATTATAAAATTGAATATTTCGGCTTTTTTAAGCCAAAAGTCTTTTAAGGGCTTGACCTGTAGGAGCTATTCAAAAACATATAAGATAACAAAATCAAGAGAAAAAATAAAATGGAAGACTGTAATATTTTTGATATATGGGAAGATTATAAGTCTTCATTGCTTGGTTATATTCAAAAGAGGGTAGAAAATAGAGATGATTCAAAAGATATTCTACAAGATGTTTTGTTAAAAAGTTATCAATTTTGCTCAAAAGGAAAAACGGTTTTACACCTAAAATCATGGCTTTATAAGATAACTCAAAATACAATTATTGATTATTATAAAAAGAATAATAAAAGTATTCCTTTAGAATTTGATATCACGGAAGAAGATGACGAAAGTTCTTTTATTGGAGAAGCTTCGGAATACATCAAGGCATTATTAAAGCTCTTGCCAGACGAGTATGCAAAACCATTATATATGTATGATATTGAGAATATTGACCAAAAAACAATTGCAGAGAGGCTTAATCTAACTTTACCAAATACTAAGTCCCGTATTCAAAGAGGTCGTGTTAAACTAAAAGAACGTTTTTTAGAATGCTGTGTTGTGGCTTTTGATACTAATGGTGAAATGACAAGTTTTGATATTAAACCAGAATGCAAATTGCTTCAAGATGAAAAAGAACGTCTAAAAAAAGGTTAAGTTTTTTTGCATCTTTTTTGATTTTTGGAGTCGTAGGCCATAAAATGAAAAAAGTAATCATCATTGGAGGAGGTTTAAGCGGCTTAACAATTGCATACAATCTTAAAAAACAAAACATCCCTTATATAATCCTAGAAGCACAAGATAATTTAGGAGGTAGGATAAATACAGTTAGTGGGATATTAAATTCTCCTATGGAAATGGGAGCAACTTGGTTTAATGCTATTCACACAGATTTAATTCAACTTTTAAAAGACTTAGAAATCAACTATTTTCCTCAGCATATTGAAGGGAAAACTATTTTTGAAACCCATTCTTTTCAACCTCCCCAAATATTTTATGTTCCAAATGCTGAACAGCCTTCATATCGGGTAAAAGACGGCACTTTTGCCATTATTGAAAAACTTGTTTCAATAATTGGCAAGGAAAATATTCATACACATACAGCTGTTCATAAAATAATTGATAAAGAAGACCATGTTGTACTAATAGATTCTTTGGAAAATTCTTATGAGGCAGAAATTGTAGTTTCGACTATTCCGCCCCAAATACTCATTGAAACCATCCAGTTTGAACCTTCATTGCCTTTGCAGTTAACGAATCTAATACCTAAAGTCCAAACTTGGATGAGTGGTTCAATTAAATTTGCTGTAGAATATGATACCCCTTTTTGGCTAAAGAATGGATATTCAGGAACAATATATAGCCAATCTAGCATTGCCGTCGAAGTGTATGACCATTGTAACTATGAAGCCAATAAATTTTCATTAGTTGGATTTTTAAGCGGATCGGCTATTAATTATTCTGTTGAACAAAGAGAACAACTAGTTATCAAACAAATTGAAAATCTTTTTGGAACCATTGTGCCTAGCTATCTTTCATACCATGAGAAAGTTTGGAATAATCAATATGTTTTATCTACAAAACCAAATTCTTTGTATGCCCATCAAAATAATGGGCATGACTTATTACAACTTCCCTACATGAATGACAAACTATTTCTTGCAGGAACAGAAACCTCTTCCATACATCCTGGGTATTTAGAAGGCGCTGTAAGGTCTGCAAATAGGGTGTCTAAAATTATTTTTAAAAAATAACATCTCTTTTTTTGCATCTTTTTTTAAGATGGTCGTCTTAGAGGCATAATTTTTAATTAATAAAATAATTTAATCATGAACACAGGAAACATTCAAAAAAGAGTATTGCTTATTATGTCATCTTATGACGATATGGGAATAAGCGGAAAACAAACAGGAACTTGGTTTACAGAACTAGCTGCACCATATTACATTCTTACAGATGCAGGTTATGAAGTCGTTTTTGCATCGCCAGATGGAGGTGAAGCACCTATCGATTTGCTAAGTATGAAAGTACCTTTTACAACAGAATACACAGATAAATTTCTAAATGACCCAGTAGCTTTATTTGCTGCAAAACACACTAGAAAATTACGCAACATTGATTACAACACTTTTGACGCTGTGTTTTTTCCAGGAGGATACGGTTTATTAACAGATTTAGCTTCAGACCAATTTGTAGTAAAATTAATTCGTGACTTTTACGAAACCAATAGACCAATCGCTATGGTTTGTCATGCGCCAGCAATCTTGAGAGATGTAAAACTTTCTAATGGTAAATTCTTAGTTGAAGGTAAAAACCTTACTGGATTTAAAGATGCAGAAGATGCAGAAATAGAATTAGACAAACATTTATTATTCTCTTTAGAGCAAGAATTAAAAGGAAGAGGAGCTAATTACAAAAGTGTAGCCAACTGGGAACCTAATGTAGTTGTAGATGGAGCTCTTATGACTGGTCAAAGTCCAGCATCAGCAGCACCATTGGCGGAAGCTTTAAGAGATGTTTTGAAAAAATAAATAATTAAAAAAAGTGTAAAGTTGTTTGTTGCTATTAATATCAAGAAACACTTTACACTTTACATTCAAAAATAGTTGTCTTTCTAGAATTCAGTACTAAAGCAGTGGTAGCCAAAATCATTGTAGATAAAAATCCAGAACTGCCTCAAAGTTTTAATATTAGAAGCATTCCTACTCTATTTTATTTTAAAAAAGGAAAATTAGTAGAAAAACAAAATGGAGCTCAAACAAAAACTCTATTAACAGAAAAATTAAACAATCTTATTAATAATTAAGCATAGAATGAAAAATTTATTAAAAACAATAGCTTTTACGTTAATAGTAACGATTGGCTTTTCAGCCAATGCACAAAACACTTCTAACAAAATTAACATACAAAAGAAAGTAGAAGAAGAAGTCTTGCAAGCCAGTAAAAATTGGATTAGAAGTTTTAATTCTGGAAATACAATAAAGATTGCAAATGGCTATACAGAAAATGCTATTATGGTAGCAAAACCATTTGGTACTTTTAATGGCCGAGTGGCTATCGGTGAGTTTTGGACCAAATTTATTCAATCAGGAGCAACAAATTTAATATATACTGACACCAAAGTAAAGGTTATTAATAACAAAAAGGCAATTGTGTCTTCCAATTGGAGTATGAATGTTGGGAAAGGAATCATTACTAATGAGACTTGGGTAAAAATTAATGGAATTTGGGAATTAGAAAAGGACAATTTTGAAGTAAAAGGACAATTTTGAAGTAAAAGAACAATTCAAAAGCAAAAACTAAATGTTACCAATATTCTAAATGAATAACTACAATCACTTATTTAAGGTGTCAAGCATAAATGAAGACAGCCTACAAAATGAGACTTTAAAAGTTATCGAATTACAGATTCGGTTTAATAGATGAAAAATCCATAACTGTCTGAACGTTTTAACATTAACAGCATTCCTTCTTTATTTTACTTCCAAGAAAAACAATTAGTTGAAAAAAAATGGAGCTCAAAAAGAGACTTCATTAACAGAAAAACTAAACAATCTTATCAATAATTAAATATAAAAAAAATGAAAAATTTATTAAAAACAGTAGCATTCGCATTATTAATAGCAGTTGGCTTTTCGGTCAATGCACAAAACACTTCTTTCAAAGTGAATAAACAAAAAAGAGTCCTATTAGTTATGTCTTCTTATGATGATATGGGTATAAGCGGCAAACAAACAGGAACTTGGTTTACTGAATTAGCAGCACCTTATTACATTTTAACAGAGGCAGGTTATGAAGTGGTTTTAGCCTCTCCAGATGGTGGCGAAGCTCCTATTGATTTACTGAGTATGAAAGTGCCTTTTACCACAGATTACACAGGAAAATTTTTAAAAGACCCAGTGGCTTTGTTTGCAGCAAAACATACGAGAAAACTTAGAAATATTGATTATAATATGTTTGACGCTGTATTTGTTCCTGGAGGTTATGGTTTGTTAACAGATTTAGCTTCAGATCAACACCTTATCAAGTTGATTAAAGACTTTTACGAAACGAATCGTCCAATAGCTATGGTTTGTCATGCACCAGCTATCTTAAGAGATGTTAAATTAACCAATGGAGAATATTTGGTAAAAGGCAAAAATCTTACTGGATTTAAAGATGCAGAAGATGCTGAAATCGAATTAGACAGATTGTTATTGTTTTCTCTAGAGCAAGAACTAAAAGGAAGAGGAGCCAATTACAAAAGTGTAGCCAACTGGGCACCTAATGTAGTGGTAGATGGAGCTCTTATGACTGGTCAAAGTCCAGCATCTGCTGCACCATTGGCGGAAGCTTTGAGAGATAGATTGAAAAAATAATATATCGCAAATTATAACATAAGGGTAAGAGCAAGAAGTCTTACCCTTTTTTAAAATTTTAATATTAACATGAAAAATTTAATTAAATCAATAGTATTATTAGTGTTTCTATTAGTTGGGCTTTCAACATACGCACAAGGTTATGACTTGAATGATCCTAATTTAATATTTAAAGACGATAAAGGAAATATACAAACAAGAGAATGGGTAAGTGAATTATTTAAAAAAGGAAGTGTTTCCGTAAGACAAAAAAAGAATACAGATGGCAAAACTGAAATGACATTTAATCTAATAAGTGAAAAAGAAGTAGAAGAAAACAAAAAAAGAGTAAGCGATGGAATTGAAAAGCTAAAAAACACAAAATTTCCAGATTTCAATCTCTCAACTGTTGATGGAAAAAAAGTTTCCAATAAAGACTTGGAGGGAAAAATTGTCGTTTTTAACTTTTGGTTTACAACTTGTGGACCATGTGTTACCGAAATGCCAGAATTAAATAAAATAGCAGAAAAGTACAAGGATAATGAATCAGTTATGTTCATAGCTCCGAGTTTTGAGGAAAATGAAATGATAAAAAAATTCTTAAAAAGAAAATCATTTGATTTTAAAATAGTAGCTCGCTCTACAGAACTAAATAAAAAACTAGGAATATTAAGTTATCCAGTAACCATAATAACTGATAAAATGGGTATTATCAAAGAAGTTATTTACAGTGGAGAAAATATTTTTGATAAGCTAGATAAATTCTTATATAACAATATTTAAGTTTTTGAATGAAATTGCTATTGATAAACTAACTAAAAACATCTTTAGTCTTTAAAGTTATGTATCATTAAAAAAGTTGAACTAGTCATGAAAATAGTAAATTAAATATCACCTATGATAGAATGACATACCAGTTAACAAAATAACTTCAACAGTACACAAAATATTTCTCGAAATAAACAATATAAAAATAAATCATGATAAATGAATTAGACAGAAGATCATTCCTTACAAAAACAGGAATACTTACAGGAGCTTCATTAGTAATGCCAAAAACATTATTTGCGGCACCTAATGAAAAAGAAAAACTAGTCTCTTTAACAAGTGCACAAGGTGATGGTTTTTATACAAAAAAAGTTGGAAATAAAGAAATTACGGTAATTAGTGATGGTTCTTTATATTTTCCTGATGGATTTTTTGCACAAGAGGCAAAAGAAACTCAATTGAAAAAAATTGCAGCGGGTAATGGTTTTTTGAACGATACTACATCTGTACAGGTAAATGCCCTTGTAATTAAAGACTCTAATGGTGTTACATTAATTGATGCCGGAACTAGTAAAGGAATTTATGATACGGTAGGTAATTTTTTAACCAATTTCCAAAAAGCAGGATTCAAGCCAACCGAAGTAAATAGAATTGTTCTAACCCATTTGCATTTTGACCATTTTGGTTATTTATTTGATAAAGAAGGTACCGCAATTTTTCCAAATGCAGAAATAATATTATCTGAAGCAGAATATAATTTTTGGAATAATGGAACTCCTAATCTATCCAATGTAACTGCAGATCATGGAACAAAAGATTTTTTTATTTCCTCTGCAAAAGAAGTTATAAAAAACATGAAAAAACAATTCACGGTAAAAAATCATGGTCAAGAAGTAGCTCCTGGACTAAATATGATAGCAGCGCCAGGACACACACCAGGACATTTTGCTGTTGAAATGGATGGTTTTGTTTATTTGGCAGATACTTTTGTGCATCCTTGGTTGCACCTTCCGCATCCAGAATGGTCTTCAAAAGCAGATGTGGATCCAATCTCTGTTAAAGCCTCAAGAAAAAGAATTTTAGATAAAGTTTCCAATGAAAATTTATTAGTAGCTGGAGCTCATACCAATTTTCCAGGTTTTGGTAGAATCGTTAAAAATGGCAAAGGTTATGACTGGAAAGATATTCCATTTGAATGGAAATAATAATTAAAAACTATTTTATGATGTATAGTAAAGAAAAATTTGATTTCCAAGCCTCTAGATTTGGAATTATTTTAGGTCTCTTTGGCCTAGGCAATATTTGGAAACTAATTAACTTGCCTTATGTTGATACTAAGTTAATTAGTGAGACAATTATGTTAATTGTATTTTTATTATGGGGTCTGTTTGTCATGCTATACATCATAAAATGGGTTTTTAATTTTAAAGACGCACTTGAGGAATTTAAACATCCCATTAAAAATAATTACATTGGTCTATTGGGTGTAACAATGATTTTAAATGCAACTACAATATTCATCTACTATCCATTTTTAGGAAAATCTTTATTTGTATTAGGATTGATTCTTCAATTAGTCTATGGAGTTGTATTTATAGAACAAACTTGGAAAAATCATCATGAATTAAATTTCATAACACCTTCTTTATATATTCCAACAGTTGCGGGTAATTTTGTGTCTGCAATGGTAGCGGGGATGTTTCATTATTATACCTTAGGGTATTTTTTTCTTGGAGTTGGTTTTTTTTCATGGCTTTCTTTAGAGTCTATCATAATGAATCGTTTAAAAAAAGAAAAATTTCCATTAGAATATAAACCAACGTTAGGAATTATGATGGCTCCTCCTGCAATAGCATGTGCAGCTTGTTTGGCTTTAAATCTTGGTGAAATTAATATTATAACAAAATGTCTTTTAGGATATGCTTTATTTCAGCTACTTGTTTTTTTCAAAATATTTATAAGCATTTTAAAAGAACCATTTACACTATCCTTCTGGGCTTTCAGTTTTGGATTAACAACCCTAACTAATGTTACCATACAATATTCCAATAAAACAGATTTTATTTATATAAATAATTTAGCATCTGTTTTATTTGTAATTACTAATCTAGTGATAGGTTTTTTAATCATTAAATCAATCTTTTTTTTAAGAAAGACAAAACCCCTAAGTTTTTTTAATATAGAAATAAAACAAAACTAATCATTGGAGACTGTAGTAATGTATTTTTATTAGATTCAAAAGCAAACTATAAGATTAGAATACATTACGTTTTGTAATTTAGAACAACTATATTTACGGTATACATGCAGCGTTTTTTAAAACATATTGGATATGATAATAATAAGCCTTGAAAAGTGCTTTTGAAATTAATTCTTTAGATAAAAGAAGAAAATTAAATGGTATCAAAAAATATAAAAACCTAAATGAAAACAAGCCACATCAGTAAAAAAGAAATTCAAAAGGGTGAAGAGGTAAAATGTTGGGATATCAGAGAAGGAATTTTCAATTTAATCAAATCAAACTTTCCCGACTTAAAACAAGACGATTATATTTCTATTGACGAATTAAATCAATACAGACGCCTTTATTTGACCTCCTTAATCATTCTGGAAAAAGGAGAAATTGCGGCCATTGATCAAGATGTAATGGAAGCCATAAAAAACAACTCCATTCTTTCTGAAAATATTCAAGATGAAATAGAGGCCGAACTCACTTTCGGTCAAAAACTTGCTGATAATGTTGCTTCATTTGGTGGTAGTTGGATGTTCATCATCACTTTTTTTTCTTTCATCTTAATTTGGATGATCATTAATATTTGGTTTTTAACCACAAAACCATTTGACCCATTCCCCTTTATATTGCTTAACTTGATTCTTTCTTGCTTAGCAGCTATCCAAGCTCCTATTATTATGATGAGCCAAAACCGACAGGAACAAAAAGACAGACAGAGAAGCGAACATGATTATAAAATCAATTTAAAAGCCGAACTTGAAATAAAACTTTTGAGTGAAAAAATTGACCATTTGTTAGCCCATCAAAACAAAAAACTACTTGAAATTCAAGAAATTCAAACAGACTATCTAGAAGATTTAATGAAAGAACTCAAAAAGAAATAAAATTAAAAAACCATACAAAAGTAACTCCACATCTCACTTTGCAAGTTGGTTAGATATTAAACATTATTTCTTTAGACTTCTTTTGTTATTGTTTAGTATATCATCAAACTCTCTTTTAAAACGAGCGTCTATTTTCTCCATTCGCATCGTCTGTAAAGTAGCTCACTAGAGCAGTTGTTTAAAAAAACAATAAATTTAATTCTTCATCATAAATGAAATCCATATTTTAAAAAGTAATTCATTAATAATAATTTTCTTATTTTGTAGTTAAAATCAATTATATTTACAGTAAAACTATTAAACTAAGGTGAAAAGACAAATTTGTATTACGTTACTTTCCATAGATATATCAGTAGCAGTTATATTATGGAAGAGTTAAAAATAGATTAACCAAGCCAACCATCATGATTCTATTTTTAAAAAAATTATTTCAACCAAAAAAGAAATCGCCACAGATGAGTACCAGCATTTTACAGTCGATATTACAAAAATCTAAGGACAACAAAGAAATAATTTCCATTTGGCAATACAACTCAGACAAAGGCTCTCTTGTAGGATACATCACTGAAATTAATGAAGAGTATATTGGTTTTAGGCATTACACCCGTTTTGGCAAACCAGATGGAATTATTTTCATCAGATTGCAAAACATAAAAAATGTAGACTTCAATGATGATTACATTAAGGTTATGGAGTGCCTTATTGAGTATTCGGATATTATTGACAAGCCATCCAACTTTGCTATTCACTTGAATCAATCCGAAAACTGGCAGTTTAGTGCTGTTTTACAATTGCATAATGCTCAGGATCAAATGGCGAGTTTTGAAATCAACGGAAATGAATTTTTCTCAGGTTTTGTAAAAGACCTTTCTGATGAAGATTTTATTCTGAATTGTGTAGCAAAAAACGGAGAAGATCTAGGAACTTCACTTTTTAAAATAGAGGATATTACTGAGGTAAGAGTAAATGATATTGATGATAGAAGAAGATTGTTATTGTACAATTGGCGTAAAGCTACTTTGTAATTCATTCGTAAAAACTAAAATCATAACGCCAAATTGCATAACAATTCTCATTTATTATACGATGAAACACGCTGAATTTACTATTGAAAACAACACAATAGAATTTTGGAACACTATTCTTGGAGTTGAAAAAGTACTACTCAACGGAAAGAATATTTCGAGTAAATTTTCTTTTTCAGGCGCCGACCACGCTATAAAATTACAGGACAGAGATCTGGTTTTAAAAGTCAGATACGTAATAGGAAATATCAAAATGCAATTGATGGAAAATCATCTATTGCTTGAAGAACAATCTGCTAAAATTAGTTTCAAACAGAGGATTTTTGCGGCTTTAATTGGAGTTGGCATAGGAATCTTACTTACTAGACTGACGAGTTATTTATAAATTTAAAATCAAAACTCCTCAGTCCCAAATGTGCTATCGGTAAGATGGTTTATTTACCAAAATTAAACCGTACTTTAGTGTTGTTTTCCTTTTGCAAGTATGCATTTAAAACCAAAAAGAAAACAAATCATTTTTTGAAATAGAACATTATGAAAAATATACAATTAGGATGGGTTGGTCTCGGCAACATGGGTAACCCAATGGTGCTTAACTTACTTAAAGCAGGTTATGAAGTATCCGTTTTTAATAGAACCAAAGATAAAGAAGCACCTTTACTAGCTGCAGGGGCAAAATCAGCAAACAGCTTACAAGATTTAATGGAAACTTGCGATGTAGTTTTGACCATGTTATCTAATGACGCAGCAGTAAAAGAAGTTTTGGAAGGCCTAACAGGTTTATTATCGCAAGTTGATTCAGGAAAAACCATCATTAATATGAGCACTGTATCTCCTGAAACTTCTCGCTATTTAAATACCATTTGCAACCAACATCAAGTAGCATTTATAGATGCGCCCGTTTCGGGAAGTGTAAAACCAGCACAAGATGGCACACTTGTAATTTTGGTGGGTGCTACTCCAGATAATTTCGAGAAAGTAAAACCAATATTTGATGTTTTGGGTAAAATTGCCATTCATGTAGGCGAACCCGGCGTGGCAAGTTCAGCTAAATTAGCTATCAATTACCTATTAGGATTAAATCTTCAAGGAATAGCCGAAACGGTGTTATTTGCCGAGAAAAACGGCGTGAGCAAAGAAGACATGTTAAACATTATCAATCAAGGCGCTTGTGGTAACGGCATCACAAATATCAAAACTCCTTCTATTTTAAGCGATTCCTATCCATCAGCATTTGCCTTAAAACACTTGGTTAAAGATTTAGGCTTGGCCAAAGCTGCAGGATTAGATTCGCCACTCATTCATCCTTTGTATGATAGTTACGCTACAGCTGAAAAAGAAGGATTGGGCGATCAAGATGTAATGGCGATTATTAGTAGTTTGAAAAGTAAATAGGGTTTTATAATTCTATTAAATACCCACAAAAACAAGAAAAGCTTCACTCATTACGATGTAGCTTTTCCTGTTTACTGGAATCAGAAAACGATATTACTTTGTTTTCATTGGTGGCAAGTCAAATGCAGCAGGCTCATGCTCAAAACTATTGCGGTGTGCACCATCACAAAAAGGTTTGTTGGCAGATAAACCACAACGGCAAAGCCCTAATGCGGTTCTTCCTTCTAATCCGTATGTTTTTCCTTCACAGTCTGTAATTTCAAAATCACCTTCTATTTTTATAGAACCATTCTTATTGATTGTTAATTTAGTCTTGCTCATATTGCTGTATCTTTTTTTAGAATTCAAAGATTGTAAAATAATTTAAAACCTGTTCAACATAGTGTAGTATTTTATTGTTGAATAGGGTTATTTACATTAATTCTATTTTGTTGTACTTCATGAAAAGTGTTTTTATTCAGCAAGAACAATCAATTTCAATCAGAGAAAAACAACAAAAAACTCACAGTCTGTTAAGCATTTTAAAGTTTTGAACCAATTCCAAATAATACTTTTTTTACTCAAAAAAACAATGTAAACAAGTAAATTGTACATTTGTCCAAAATAGAACAGTATAACATTTCATATATAACATGAGCCTTCTAACAAAAATCAATGTGCTGCGCCGAGCTATAACTCGTGGACTTACAAAAAATATTGGTAACTCAGCTAGCAACTTCGCAATAGATCCTTCTCAAAAAATAACAATTAAAAAAATTTTAATTTCTAGACCCAATCACAGGCTTGGGAACTTACTACTAATTACTCCGCTTGTTCAGGATGTCACCAACACTTTTCCAGATTGTAAAATAGATTTGTTTGTAAAGGGTAGCTTGGCACCAATTGTTTTTCAAAACTATGACAACATTAATAACATTATAGAATTACCCAAAAAACCTTTTAAAGATCTTGTTGCTTATTTTAAAGTATGGGTGAAAATCAAAAGTGAAAAATATGATATTGTAATAAATGTGGATAAAAACTCCTCTTCTGGTAGGTTATCAGCACAATTTGCAAATGCGAAATACAAATTTTTTGGAGAAGAAGACGAAATACTCCGAATGAAATACCCTGATTACGATCATATTGCAAAGTTTCCTATCTATGAATTCCGAAGTTTTCTAACTAAATTAGGTTTCCCCGAGAATCATGCAGCTTTGCCTCCATTAGACATCAAACTGACAGCAGCGGAATTACTAGAAGGTAAGAGCGCTGTTGATGCTTTAGTACCAAATGACAAAGAAACCATTTGTATTTTCACCTATGCTACAGCTGACAAATGCTACTCTACAACGTGGTGGGAAGAATTTTATGCGGGTCTAAAAGTAGAATTTTCTGATTACAATATCTTAGAAATTTTACCTGTTGAAAATGTTTCACAAATCAATTTTAAGGCAACTTCATTTTACAGCAAAGATGTAAGAGAAATAGCTGCTGTAGTTGCAAATACAAAACTTTTTATAGGAGCTGATAGTGGCATTATGCATTTAGCAAGTGCCGGTTTAACTCCTACTGTTGGGTTGTTTTCAAGGCCAAACATTGATATCTACAAGCCTTATCACAACAACAGCATAGGAATCAACACAAACATAGGTACTACAAAAGACTGGATTGAAACAATAAATAACGTATTGCTTAAACAATAATTAATCACATCCTACTTAAAAATATATCATTAGAGGTAGAAATATTGAAACCGTACATCGATTAAAATACTTAACGTAGTTGTACCGACTTAAGAACAAAATTTCTGCTTCCGCTCCTATTTGCATTGCTTTGTATGGGAGCAATTTGATCGTAAAATCCAGAAACTTTAACTCTGATGTTAGATCATATGACAGTTTCAGTTAAAGATCTGGATGGCATAGTTGATTTTTACAAAATGTATTGAAGCTATCAGAAATCACAATCCTGACCAAACGTATTAAGGAGTTTACTTGGTATTTAAACCCGTAATTCTGAAGCTTTAATCACTAATAATCAGTTTACTAAACAGCTTCTAATAAGACCGTCCAAGACTACTGAAAAAGAGTACAGTTTCCTTAGATGGACTTAAAAAAATTCCATATTTAGAATACGTGAAAAATGAAACTTTTACTCTGAATTCTATAATCCTTTTTACTTTTTTATATACCAACTTTGTAAAAGAATTTACAGAGTCTAACAGTCTAAATAAAACTTAGGATTATGAGTGATCAAGCAAATGAACATACAATAGAAGGAATAGATAAACTTAAAAGCCTAGTTACAGAAATTAACACCTGTCTTTTTTGCACCAATCTCAAAACGAATGATGGAGCAACCACAAGACCAATGGGAGCTGTACACGTATGTGAGCAAGGAAATATTTGGTTCTTCAGCGAAAAAAATAGTGATAAAAACAAAGAAATCGAGCAAGATTCCAGTGTTCAACTATTTTTTGCACATCCTGGAAAAGGAAGTTACATGGTTGTTAATGGTGAAGCATCAATAATTACCAATCAAGAAAAAATCGAAGAACTTTGGTCTCCTGTTGTAAATATTTGGTTTAAAGATGGTAAAAACGACCCGAATGTTTCGCTAATTAAAGTAAAACCAAGCAGTGCCTATTTCTGGGACACTGACGGAAATAAAATGATTAATTTTCTGAAAATGGCGGCATCTGTTGTAACAGGAACTAATTATGTAACTGGTAATGAAGGAAAAATTAAACTTTAAAACAAAAAAACGCCCCAATTGTGGGACGTTTTGAATATAAATATTTTTAATTTTTAAAGGGAATTATTGTAAAACCCTATTAATTTGAGAAAAGTTTTTTTCATAATACCGCTCCTTGGTTGAAGATATGATTACTCCATTACTGGTTGATGAATGGATAAATTTAATTTCTCCCTCACAAACCTCAACAACCATCCCAACGTGATTGATTTGCCCTCTACCATTGGTTTTAAAAAATATTAAATCTCCTTTTTGAGCTTCATCCGTACTAATCTTAGTACCTATCTCAGATTGCTCTCTAGAAGTTCGAGGTAATTTTATATCAAAAGAACCAAAAGTGGAACACATTAACCCAGAACAATCAAAGCCCTCTTTACTAGTACCTCCACTTCGGTATCGAGTTCCTATGTTTTCTGATGCTCTAGAAATCAACTGGTCTAAAAAATCGTGATTAAATGATGGTTTAACGGCAGTATTAAAGTCAATTTTTTTGCTTTCTATAACTGCATCGCTAATTTTTATCTCCTGCGTTTGATTCAACTCGTAATTTAATTGGTTAGGCGAAAGTATAGAAAGCTTATACCCTACTGGAAGACCATTTTTAATTTCAGGATTTTGCTTCTCTAAATCTTGTACAGTAATACCATATTGTTTTGCTATGGCATACTTAGTTTCCTTAGGTAAGACCTCTCTTATTATAGATTGGGAACTAGAATTTAATGTTCCTGTAGTAGTATTAGTCTGAATAATTCTAGCTGAATTATCTGTCACTTTTTCTACTACGCTACTTGTAGCTGGTATTGTTTCCAAATTTTCATTTTTGGGACTTGCTGCAACAATTGTTTTACTAGTTTCTTTAAGAGGGATAGTTTGACTTTGTGATACAACCTCTGTGCCCGGGATTGTTATCATTTGACCCGCCCGCAATGCTTTTACGCCTATTTCAGGATTTGCTTTGTCAAATTCTTTGATTGTAATTCTGTATTTTCGTGTGATAGAATACTTTGTCTCTTTTGGTAAAACTGCTCTTGTAAAAGTGCTTTTAACTTCATTTTGATCTTCGCTATTACCTCTTTCGGTGCGATTTGCAACATCCAATTCCGTTTTACTAGATAAAAATGCGTTTTCAGGAATATTAATTTTTTGACCTATTCGCAGTTCACTTTCTCCTAGCGTTGGATTTAATTCTTTCAGAACTTTAAATGCAATTCCGTATTGTTTAGCTATTCCGTATAACGTTTCTTTGGCTTGTACTTCATGATCTTTTGTTTTTTGACTTAAGATCGAATTACTTTTGGAAACACTTTTGTTTTTAGCCTCTTGTGGAATTATCAAAATGGCATTCAGTTTTAATAATTTTTTGGCACTTGGGTTTAATTTTATAATCTCACTTTGCTTCACTTCATATTTATCAGCAATACTGGATACGGTTTCTCCTTTTACGATAGTATGTTTTATGACTCGCTCTTGCGAGAAAATAGCAATACTATTTAGAAAAAATAAAGCTGTTAGTAATCGTAAATTCATATTTATTTGTTTGCTGCTCTTTAAAAACATAGAGAGCGTGATTTGGTTCTCAGTTAATTGATTAAAAAAATGATATATAACTTTTCATTTCTAAACAATATAAAAATGCAACTACCTTAATCTCTTTGTCTGAAAGAGTTTTTCCAATCTAAATATTAGCGATTGGGATTAGGATTGCATTAAATTCAAAAATTCCTGAAAATGAATTAAATTTTTATTTAATTATTTCAAAAAAGCTAATTTAATTGATTTAGTCAAAAAACACACCCTTTTTTAGAACTTTAACGTTGAAAAAATCCATTTTAACGAATTCTTTAGAAAAATTAAACGAACTAGCTTACTTGATATTTATTACTATTCTTACTTTAGAAGTAAACTCAAGTAATTTATATCACAAAAAAAACTCTCAAAATAGCTTTGAGAGTTTTTAAAAGGAATAAAAAAATTTAAGAATTACTTGCTGCAGCAATCAAATTTAAAGCTGATCCTGCCTCAAACCAACCTATTTGACTTTCATTATAAGTATGATTTGCAAGAATTCGATCAGTGCTACCATCTGAGTGAACAAACTCTAGTGTGAGTGGTTTTGCAGGTGCAAATGATATTAAGTCAAGAAAATTAATAGTATCGTCTTCTTGAATTTTATCATAATCATTTTCATTTGTAAAAGTCAAAGCCAGCATACCTTGTTTTTTTAAATTCGTTTCATGTATGCGTGCAAACGATTTAACAAGTACTGCTTTCACCCCTAAAAATCGAGGCTCCATAGCGGCATGTTCACGTGAAGAACCTTCTCCATAATTGTGATCTCCCACAACTATTGAAGGAATTCCAAGGGCTTTGTACGCACGTGCAACCGAAGGAACAGCATCATATTCTTCTGTTAATTGATTTTTTACAGCGTTCGTTTTTTGATTAAATGCATTAACCGCACCTATTAGCATATTATTTGAAATATTATCTAAATGCCCTCTAAAACGCAACCAAGGACCAGCCATAGATATGTGATCTGTGGTACACTTGCCAAATGCTTTTATCAATAACTTTGCTCCTGTAATATTTTTTTGATCCCAAGCTTCAAATGGAGCTAAAAGTTGCAGCCTATCAGACGTTTCGCTGACCAAGATTTGAACTCCAGAACCATCTTCAGCTGGCACTTGAAATCCATTATCCTCTACTGCAAAACCTTTTTGAGGCAGTTCATCTCCATAAGGTGCCGTTAATTTCACCTCTTCACCATTATCATTTATCAAAATATCTGTAATCGGATTAAAATCCAAACGTCCCGAAATAGCCAGAGCCGCAACCATTTCTGGAGAGGTTACAAATGCATGGGTGTTAGGATTTCCATCGGCTCTTTTCGAAAAGTTTCGATTGAACGAATGCACAATGGTATTTTTTTCTTCTTTATCCGCTCCTGCTCTATCCCATTGCCCGATGCACGGTCCGCAAGCATTGGTAAATACTTTGGTTCCCATTTTTTCAAAAGTGGCAATAATCCCATCTCTTTCAATAGTATATCTAATTTGTTCCGATCCTGGATTGATACCGAATTCTGCTTTTGGAGTAATCCCTAATTCCACTGCTTGGTTTACAATTGATGCAGCTCGTGCCATATCTTCATAAGAGGAGTTGGTACAAGATCCTATCAAACCCCATTCTACTTTAATTGGCCAACCGTTTGCAGCAGCTTCTGCTTTCATTTGAGATACTGGTGTTCCTCTATCAGGCGTGAAAGGTCCATTAATATGTGGCTCTAATTCAGAAAGATTGATTTCAATTACTTGGTCGAAATAAGTTTCAGGATCTGCATAAACCTCAGGATCTGCGGTTAAATATGCTGCTACATGGTCTGCTGCATCTACCACATCTTGTCTGCCCGTTGCTGCTAAATACCTGCGCATGGATTCATCATAACCAAATGTAGATGTTGTTGCTCCAATCTCAGCACCCATGTTGCAAATAGTCCCTTTACCAGTGCATGACATGGCTAATGCTCCTTCTCCAAAATATTCAACAATAGCTCCTGTGCCTCCTTTTACAGTGAGAATATCAGCTACTTTTAAAATAACGTCTTTTGGAGCAGTCCATCCAGATAACTTACCCGTCAATTTAACTCCAATTAATTTAGGAAATTTCAATTCCCAAGACATTCCAGACATCACATCAACAGCATCAGCTCCACCTACACCAATAGCAAGCATTCCCAAACCACCCGCATTAACGGTATGTGAATCAGTACCAATCATCAAACCTCCAGGGAAAGCATAATTTTCTAAAACGATTTGATGAATAATTCCTGAACCTGGTTTCCAGAACCCGATTCCGTATTTATTGGAAACTGAGGAAAGGAAATCAAAAACTTCTTTGGATTGTGTATTGGCTATAGCCAAATCGGATTTAGCTCCATTTTTTGCCAAAATTAAGTGATCACAATGAACTGTTGTGGGTACAGCTACCGTCTTTTTACCCGCATGCATAAACTGCAATAAGGCCATTTGTGCTGTGGCATCTTGGCATGCAACTCTATCTGGTGCAAAATCAACATAATCAACACCACGAGTAAAAGCTTGGTTAAGCTTGCCTTCCCAAAGGTGATTGTACAAAATTTTCTCGCTTAATGTAAGCGGTCTACCTACAACTTTTCGTGCTGCATCAACACGATCTGCCATGTTGCTGTACACTCTTTTTATCATTTCTATATCAAAGGCCATAATTTCATTTTAAATGTTACTAAACTTATTTACAATTTACGAAAAATTAGGACAGCTATTACACAAAAAAAAGCTCGAGTATCTAAACTCGAGCTTTTTACAAAAAATTTAACGTATCTCTTTATAAAACGGATTGCTTATTTGAAGGAGCAAACTTGGTTAAATTGATACCTTTAACTGCTATTTTATATTCTTCAATAGTTGGCGTTCTTCCTAAGATGGTTGACAAGACAACTACTGGCGTAGAAGAAAGTAATGATTCTCCTTTTTTCTCAGCTGTATCTTCTACTACTCTACCTTGGAACAAACGAGTAGATGTTGCCATAACCGTATCTCCTTTTGAAGCTTTTTCTTGGTTCCCCATACATAAGTTACAACCTGGACGCTCTAAATACAACATGTTTTCATATTCAGTACGTGCAGCACCTTTGGGAGCGTTATCATCAAACTCAAAACCAGAATATTTTTGTAAAACTTCCCAATCACCTTCTGCTTTTAACTCATCTACGATGTTATAGGTTGGTGGCGCTACTACTAATGGTGCTTTAAATTCTACTTTACCATTTTGTGCTTCCACGTTTTTAAGCATTTGTGCTAATATTTTCATATCCCCTTTGTGCACCATACAAGAACCGATGAACCCTAAATCTACTTTTTTATCCCCTCCGTAAAATGAAAGTGGACGAATGGTATCGTGAGTATATCTTTTAGAAACGTCTTTGTTGTTTACATCTGGATCAGCAATCATTGGTTCGTTAATCACATCCAAATCTACCTCCACTTCTGCATAATATTTAGCATTGGCATCTGGAGTTAAAGCTGGTTTATCACCTGATTTAATCTCAGCAATTCTCTTATTTGCTTTGTTGATTAATCCTTGAAGAACCTGCGTTTTGTTATCCATTCCTTTATCAATCATGATCTGGATTCTTCCTTTTGCAATTTCCAAAGATTCCACTAAAGTATCATCTTCTGAAATACAAATCGAAGCTTTGGCTTTCATTTCAGCAGTCCAATCTGTAAAGGTAAAGGCTTGATCGGCTGTAAGAGTTCCTAAATGCACTTCAATAATTCTTCCTTGGAAAACATTTTCTCCTCCAAATTTTTGTAACATTTGCGCTTGAGTAGCATGAACTACATCACGGAAATCCATATAACTGGCCATTTGACCTTTGAAAGTTACTTTTACAGATTCAGGTATAGGCATAGAAGCTTCTCCTGTTGCAAGAGCTAAAGCAACTGTACCCGAATCGGCACCGAATGCTACTCCTTTTGACATACGAGTATGTGAATCACCACCAATAATAATTGCCCAATCGTCAATTACAATATCGTTAAGAACCTTATGAATTACGTCAGTCATTGCATGGTACTGACCTTTTGGGTCACGAGCAGTAATCAAACCAAAATCGTTCATGAATTTCATCAATTTTGGAATATTAGCTTGCGCTTTTTTATCCCAAACTGACGCAGTATGACAACCTGATTGGTAAGCACCGTCAACTATTGGTGAAATCACTGTTGCTGCCATAGACTCTAATTCTTGAGCCGTCATTAATCCCGTTGTATCTTGAGAACCAACGATATTTACTTCAACACGAACATCAGAACCCGCGTGTAATGCTTTTTTAGAAATGGTTCCTACAGCATTTCTGTTGAAGATTTTTTCAACAGCAGTAAGACCTTGTCCTTCAATTGAAACCTCTTTTGAAGGCGCATAAACTAGAGGTGCTTCAATTCCTAAAGTCTTAGCTGCAAAAGTTTGAATTTTTTTACCAAAAACAATCGCATAAGAACCACCAGCTTTGATGAATTCCATTTTCTGAGGCGTGAAAGCTTTAGAAATGTCAATTAATTCTTGGTCTCCGTTATATAACCTTTTTGATTTTGTATTAATGGTAAGAACCGTTCCTGTTGCTACAGAATACGTTTCTTCTAAAACTGGATCACCACTTTCATTACGAACTACTTCTCCGTTAGCGTCTGTCTTTTTTACCCAGTTTTTTAAATCTAAACCGATACCACCCGTTACATCAACTGTAGTTAGGAAAATTGGAGAAATTCCGTTTGTTCCTGCAACAATTGGCATAAAGTTTACGAACGGCACATATGGACTTGCTTGTTTACCTGTCCAAAGCGCTACGTTGTTTACACCTGACATACGAGATGAACCTACACCCATTGTACCTCTTTCAGCAATTAACATTACAGATTTGTCTGGATGTTGTGCTTGCAACGCTTTGATTTCATCTTGAGCTTGAGGTGTAATCATACATTTACCGTGCAATTCACGATCGGAACGTGAGTGAGCTTGGTTACCTGGTGACAATAAATCTGTAGAAATATCTCCTTCACCTGCTATAAACGTTACTACTTTTATTTCTTCAGCTACTTCTGGAAGTTTTGTGAAAAATTCTGCTTGAGCATAACTTTCTAAAATTTCTCTAGCTACTTCATTATTACTTTCAAATGCAGCTTTTAAACGATCCATATCGGCATCGTAAAGATATACTTGAGTTTTAAGAACTTTAGCAGCTTCTTTGGCAATTGCTATATTATTTCCCAAAGCTAAATCTAGTAACACTTCAATTGAAGGACCACCTTTCATGTGCGATAATAATTCAAAAGCAAAAGCAGGAGTAATTTCATTTACCACTTCTTCACCAAGAATAATTTCCTTTAAAAATTTTGCTTTTTCAGTAGCAGCACTTGTAGTTCCTGGTAAGGTATTGTAGATAAAAAACTTAAGAGAATCTGCTCTATTTGCGTTATTTGTATCTTTAATTTGTGCTACGATTTCGATTAGCAATTCTGCTGAATCAATTGGTTTTGGGTGAAGACCTTGAACTTTACGCTCTTCAATTTCATTAATGTAATCGTTATAAATACTCATAAGTGTGATATATTACTGTTCCATTTTGCTAAAAATTCATTGCAAATAGAGACATAAGAATTAAATGTTATTTTGTTTAGCAAATTTAAGAATTAAAGCTGAGATTTAAAAAAATTTAATAGAAGTCCCGTTTTTAAAAATTATTATTGCTAAAACTATATGAAAAACCACTTTTATCATAGATTATTCAAAATTTTAATAAAATTCTATTTATTTGGTATTTAAAAAAGCCATTTTTAGCAATCCTTGAATTTAGACCATAATAAAAAAAGGTTCTTTGCTGCTTTTACAACAAAGAACCTTTCTAAATAAGCTAACTACAACGTTATAATAGCTTTTCAATAATCATTTCTTCACTTATTCCCTCGGCATCAGCTTTGTAATTTTTAATAATTCGGTGTCTCAAAATTCCAGTTGCCACGGCTTGAACATCTTCTATGTCTGGAGAAAATTTTCCATTAAAAGCGGCATTGGCTTTGGCAGCCAAAATCAAATTTTGAGAGGCTCTAGGTCCTGCTCCCCAATCTAAATAATTTTTTACAAATTCATTTGACAAGGAATTATCTGGACGCGTTTTACTTACCAAGCGCACCGCATATTCTATAACATTATCCGCAACAGGAATTCTTCGAATCAATTCTTGAAAATCAATAATCTCTTGTGCAGTAAAAAGTGAATTTACAACTACTTTC
This sequence comes from Flavobacterium sp. GNP011, assembly GCF_056428925.1. Lineage (NCBI taxonomy): Bacteria > Pseudomonadati > Bacteroidota > Flavobacteriia > Flavobacteriales > Flavobacteriaceae > Flavobacterium > Flavobacterium sp. GNP011. Next base: position 175,609 of record NZ_JBWJVJ010000005.1, read on the forward strand.
TCATTAGATGTAGTTTGCTTTACCACTTGTACTTCCTCTTCAAAACTTGGATATTCAAGTTTTATAGCAAACATAAAACGATCCAGTTGCGCTTCAGGTAAAGGATAGGTACCTTCTTGCTCAATTGGGTTTTGAGTTGCCAAAACAAAATAGGGCAAATTCAATTTGTAATTATTCCCAGCAATAGTAACTGATCTTTCTTGCATAGCCTCAAGTAAAGCTGCTTGCGTTTTGGGAGGTGTTCTATTGATCTCATCAGCCAAAACTATATTCGAAAAAATAGGTCCTTTTATGAATTTGAATTGTCTGCTTTCATCCAAAATTTCACTTCCTAAAATATCTGATGGCATTAAATCTGGAGTAAACTGGATTCTTTTAAACTCTAGACCTAAGGCCTGCGCCAAAGTGTTTACCATAAGTGTTTTTGCTAATCCAGGAACGCCCACTAATAATGCATGCCCTCCGGAAAAAATACAAAGTAATATTTGATCGACAACAGCATCTTGTCCTACAATAATTTTTGCGATTTCGTTTTTTAGTTCATTTCGTTTTTGAACCAAATTATGTATTGCTGCAACATCTGACATGTATATATTTTTTTAAATTAAAAAAGAGCTAGTTTATGCAAGCATAAAACTAACTCTTTTTATTTATTTACAGAAATTTTTTAAGTTTTAAACCCTAAAAATAAGTCTATTTTTTTAACCAATTGTTCGTGAATTTACAATCTCTATATTCCCCCTGAATCTTGATGTAGGTCTCTTTGATTTTTTCATCAAACCATTTTCCTATTTCAGTAATTCGTTTTTGCTTTAACGCTAAATCTTTAATTTTGATGTAATCCTTAGCATAATCTGCCGTGTGTTCATCAATTCTATTGGTTACCGTAATAATTTTATAACTTTTTTTACCTTCTTCACTTTGATCTAAGATAGGTGCAGAAACCTCATTTTCTTTTAAATTAGAAACTTGGCTGTAAAAAGTAGGATCCATTTTTGTCAACTCAAAACGAGTATCTTGTGTTTGTGGATTGATTAAAACACCTCCATTTGCTCGAGTTTCTTTTTCATCCGATAAAGTTCTTGCAGCTTCTGCAAATGTAATGTCCTTATCCTCTATTCTTTTTTTAATTAAAGTTATCAATTCTTTAGCTTCCTTCAAAGACTGCTCTGTTACAGTAGGAGACAATAATATATGACGAATCTCTCTCTCCTGTCCTTTAATTTTTTCTACTAGAATAATGTGGTACCCAAAAATTGTTTCGAAAGGAGCTGACACTTCTCCTTCTTCTAAACTGAATGCCACTTCTTTAAACTCTTTTACAAATGGAGTTGACCGATTCATTTTATAATACCCTCCAGTTGACTTAGAAGCTGGATCTTGCGTATATAAAACTGCTTTTGTTGAAAAACTAGCACCTTCTTCTACTTCTTTTTTAAACCCATTGAGTTTGTCAATGACTTTTTGCTTGTCTTCTGCAGAAACTTTTGGCATAACCACAATTTGTGCAACTTCAAGTTCTACACCAAAAAATGGCAAATCAGCCGCTGGTATTTGTTTAAAATAATTTCTTACCTCTTCTGGAGTTATTTCAACAGCATCTACAATCTTCTTTTGCATTTCTGATGTTAGCTTTCCTTCCTTTAAGATATCAGCAAAATAAGTTCTAAATTCTTCTTCAGAATCTTTTTTATAATATTGAACCACTTTTTCCATAGACCCAATTTTGTCTATCATGTAATTCAATCGTTCTTCCATCATTCCTTTTACCTCAGCATCAGTTACAATAATACTATCCTGAACTGCTTGGTGCGCATATAACTTATCCTCTAACAGTTTCCCTAGCATTTGACAACGATCGTAATCTGACGTATTACCTCCACCTGCTTGTATCTCTAAATACGTTTTATCTATATCTGAGTCTAAGATAATATAATCCCCAACAGTTGCCACAACACCATCAACTTTCTGCTTACCAGTTGATTTTACTTTTTTTACAGGTGCAATTACGGAATCCTTAATAATTTCTTGTGCGTTCACAACTACACTCATAAACATTAAAAACAAAACAGTAAGTGTAATTCTATTATTATTGGACTTCATTGGTATTGAATTTATTGGCATTAATTTAATTTATATTTGTAATGTTTTTTTTTAAATAATTACATCCAATAAAACCCATTTTACTGTGTTTCTAATCAGATTGTAACTTTCTAAAATTAAAATATTTACTATGACAAAAACAAAAGATGTTCTCTTAAAATTTTAAAAACGAACAAAAATAACAATTCAATTACATTATACAAGTATACCTACTACTATTAACAAAAAATTATAGCGCAAGTAATCTCTAATATTTTAAAGAAATTTATTAAAGTTCAAACCTTGTGACATAAATTCCCTCTCACGATATCTTTTATATTCTTTAAAAATCCTCTAAATAAAATCATTGAAAATGTTTTTTCTGCTTTATTTTCGAAATTCTTGCTTACAATTAAATCTTAAAATTCTCATTTTTTAACTTTTAAACTGCAAAGTTGTAAACACTACATCGTTTTCGGAGTGAATATAAATTTAACGAATTATCATCGCTCTAAATAATAATTAAATTAGCTATTATTATCAATTTAAGAGAATAAAACATAATAAAATTAAAAAACCTCTTATTTATTACCATAAAATTTAGATATAAATAATAAATACAGTTTTCTTAATCTATAAGTTTCTTTCTCAAAGAATGATAACAGTAACCCAATTCTAACTAAAAAAATTAACCAAAATTATTATGAAAAAACACGTATTAAAAACCTGTGCCATCGCGTCGCTTTTTTTAAGTTTAAACGCTTGTTCCACATCAGACGAATTGCAAAAAGATGCCATAGAACAAGCATCTCAGTTTAAAATCATTCAAGTTACTAAACATGACGGAAAACCTTTTAGCACTGGGAAACAAACTAACATCCCTTCTGGAAGATATGTTGCAAATCCGGGTGGAGGTGTCATGATGCAAGCCTTTTACTGGGATGTACCAGCGGGCGGAACGTGGTGGAATGTTGTAAATTCAAAAATTACGGCTTGGTCAAACGCTGGTATTGGCTCAATCTGGCTACCTCCTGTATCAAAAGCCCAAAATGGACCATTCTCTATGGGATATGACCCTACTGACTATTTTGATTTTGGTAATTTTAATCAAAACGGAACTGTTGAAACGCGTTTTGGTTCTAAAACCGAACTAGAAAGTTTAATAACAAAGGTTCATGCCGAAAACATGCAAGTGTATGCAGATATGGTTCTCAATCACAATAGTGGCGGGCAACTAGAGAGCAATCCATTTACAGGAACACAAACATACACTAATTTTACAGGTGTTGCCTCTGGTAAGTTTAAACGAACAAGTGCTGATTTTTATAAAAATGCCTACGGCAATAATGATGAAGGTTTTTTTGGAGGATTTCCTGACCTAGCTCACGTTACTCCAAATGTTCAAGATTGGCTTTGGAAAAGAGCTGATGGTGTAGGTAAATTTTATAAAAACACGATGAAATTTGACGGCTGGAGATTTGATTACGTAAAAGGTTTTGGTGCTTGGGTTGTTAAAGATTGGAATGCTAATGTAGGCGGATTCTCTGTAGGTGAACTTTGGGATTCTAATGTAAATTTACTTAATGACTGGGCAAATAACGCCAATAGTTCTGTGTTCGACTTTGCTTGCTATTATAAAATGAATGATGCTTTTGATGGAAATAATCTAAATGTTTTGAATGATGATATGATGTGGAAAAGAAATCCGTACAAAGCGGTTACATTTGTCACCAATCATGATACTGATGAAATTTGGAAAAAGGAATTGGCTTATGCTTATATTTTAACGCATGAAGGATATCCAACAATTTTTTACCGTGATTATGAAGAATGGCTAAACAAAGCCAAATTAAATAATCTAATATGGATTCATAACAATAAAGCAACCGGGAACACTTCTATTTTATACACAGATAATGATGAATACATAGCAAGAAGAAACGGCTATAATGGCAATCCAGGATTAGTCGTTTACATCAACAACTCCTCAACCTGGCAAGAGCGTTGGATACAAACTAATTGGTCTAATGCACAAATAAAAGATTTTACAGGTAACTCTGGCTGGTTCCCAACAACACAAGCTGACAAATGGGTAAAAATACAATGTCCACCTAATGGATATTCTGTTTGGTCCATCAACATGTAATAATTTTTCTTTGAGGCTGCCTTTTTTAGGCAGCCTCTTTTATTTAGAATCGTTTACATAATACGAAAACACCTTTTAAAGAGATCAAATTTTCAAATAGCGTATATAAATAGTACTTTTGCAAACTATTGATATACATATGGGCTTTTTAGAAGAAATACAACGCAGAAGAACTTTCGGGATTATCTCACATCCTGATGCTGGAAAAACGACATTGACTGAAAAATTACTTCTTTTTGGAGGAGCAATTCAAGAAGCAGGTGCCGTAAAAAATAATAAAATAAAGAAAGGTGCTACGAGTGACTTTATGGAAATTGAACGCCAGAGAGGAATTTCTGTATCAACATCTGTACTTGCATTCAATTACCAAGACAAGAAAATAAACATACTTGATACTCCCGGACACAAGGATTTTGCCGAAGACACTTTTAGAACTTTAACAGCAGTTGATAGTGTAATTGTAGTGATTGACGTAGCTAAAGGTGTAGAGGAACAAACTGAAAAATTAGTAGCAGTTTGTAGAATGCGTAAGATTCCAATTATTGTATTTATCAATAAATTAGATAGAGAAGGAAAAGATGCATTCGACTTAATGGACGAAGTTGAACAAAAACTTGGACTTACTGTAACACCTTTGAGTTTCCCTATTGGGATGGGATATGACTTTCAAGGAATTTATAATCTTTGGGAACAAAATATCAATTTGTTTAGCGGAGATAGCAGAAAAAACATCGAAGAAACTATTGCTTTCTCAGATGTACAAAGTCCTGAGCTTGAAAAAATAATTGGTCAAAAACCAGCCGATAAACTTAGAGAAGAATTAGAGTTAATTGACGAAGTGTATCCAAAATTTGACAGACAAGATTATTTAGACGGAAAACTACAACCCGTTTTCTTTGGTTCAGCATTAAACAATTTTGGTGTTAGAGAACTACTAGATTGCTTTGTAGAAATTGCACCTTCACCTCGACCAAAAGACTCCGAAACAAGGCTAGTGGATCCAGAAGAACAAAAAATGTCTGGTTTTGTATTTAAAATCCATGCCAATATGGATCCTAAACACCGAGACAGACTCGCTTTTATTAAAATCGTGTCGGGTACTTTTGAAAGAAACAAACCCTATTATCACGTTCGCCAAAAGAAAAATTTAAAATTTTCAAGTCCAAACGCATTTTTTGCAGAGAAAAAAGAAATTGTAGACATCTCTTATCCTGGAGATATTGTAGGCCTTCATGATACAGGAAATTTTAAAATTGGTGATACACTTACCGAAGGGGAATTAATGAGTTTTAAAGGAATCCCAAGTTTTTCACCAGAACACTTTAGATACATCAATAACGCTGATCCTATGAAAGCCAAACAGCTAGACAAAGGAATTGATCAGTTAATGGATGAAGGAGTAGCGCAATTGTTTACACTAGAAATGAATAACAGAAAAATCATTGGAACAGTGGGCGCGTTGCAGTACGAGGTAATTCAATACCGTTTGGAGCATGAATATGGAGCCAAATGTACTTATGAAAATTTCCCTGTTCACAAAGCTTGCTGGGTAAAGCCAAATGATCTAAAAAGTGACGAGTTTAAAGAGTTTAGAAGAATCAAACAAAAATTCTTGGCGCATGATAAATACGGTCAATTAGTGTTTCTAGCAGACTCTGATTTTACAATTCAAATGACACAAAGTAAATATCCAAATGTGAAATTATTTTTTACTTCTGAATTTGAATAATTATCATCTAAATGAAAACCCAAAAAAAAAACGCTAATTTTTCAATTAGCGTTTTTTTTTGTATTTATGTTCTTAAGCAACCATAACATCCGAATTAATTGCTTTTTTCAAGAAAGCCTTAATTAAAATTCTATTAGGAGCAGTTCCTGAGGTAATTACTTGTTTTTTTGTATTTGTTTCTTCTATAGTCGTATTTGATTTAGTGTCTTGTTTAGAACCCATAAACCAAAGCACAAAATTTACATTATTTGTAACATTACTTTTAGTTACATTTTCATTTTTAACTGAAACTACTTCAATAGGATTATTATCAACTATAGTTTGTGAGGCTTGCGAAAAAGCCACATTAGAACACAATGAAAAAACTAGAAAAAAGAAACCTTTTAACACTAATTTTTCGCAAACTAAAGATGTAAAATATTTCATAACAGATGCATTTATTTCTAATAGAAGTATATATACTAATTCGAAACAAATGTATACCATTAATCAAGTAGCAAAAAAAAATTTCGATGAAGCACCATTATAGTCGATTAAAGCACAAATTTAATGTTCAAAACAAAAAAGTAACGGTTTAAATACATCTCTTTCAGTTTAGTAACACTAAGCTAACAGAAAAAGCACTATCCCATTTATCGAAAGCAATCAAAAAAAAAAGCTCCAGTTAAATACTGGAGCTTTAGAAATTTATGCTTGACCGGCTGGGCCAAAGTTGAGCGGAATCGGCAACTGTTCCGTATCTTTGATTTCGCCATGGGCAATTTCAAATCGATGAATGTTTTCTCCAATTGCCTTTAATAATCTTTTAGCATGCTGTGGTGTCAAGACAATTCTTGATTTCACTTTAGCCTTAGGAATTCCAGGCATAATACTAACAAAATCTAAAACAAATTCTGAAGAAGAATGATTGATAATTGCTAAATTAGAATAAATTCCTTCTGCAGTTACCTCATCAAGTTCTATATTGATTTGATCTTGTTGTTGGTTTGAATTGCTCATATCCTTGTATTAATAAATGTACTCCTCTTTGTTAGCCATCATATCATTGTAATCATCTTTTGAACCTACAATTGTGTGATCGTATTCTCTCATACCTGTACCAGCTGGGATTCTATGACCTACAATTACATTTTCTTTCAATCCTTCTAAGTAATCAATTTTACCTGCAACTGCAGCTTCATTCAATACTTTAGTAGTTTCTTGGAACGATGCCGCAGAGATGAATGATTTAGTCTGTAACGATGCTCTTGTAATACCTTGTAATACTGGTGTTGCAGTAGCAGTTACCACATCACGAGCTACAACTAGATTTTTATCTGTACGTTTCAATAAAGAGTTTTCGTCACGCAACTCACGAGGCGTAATGATTTGTCCTTCTTTTAATACAGCTGAATCTCCAGCATCTTCTACAACTTTCATACCATATAACTTATCGTTTTGAACGATGAAATCTTTAGTATGAATCAATTGATCTTCTAAGAATAAAGTATCACCTGGATCTTGTACTCTTACTTTACGCATCATTTGACGAATTACAACCTCGAAGTGTTTGTCGTTAATTTTTACACCTTGTAAACGGTATACTTCTTGAATTTCATTAACCAAGTACTGTTGTACAGCTGCTGGACCTTGAATTCTTAAAATATCATCCGGAGTAATTGCTCCATCAGACAATGGCACACCTGCTCTTACGAAGTCATTTTCTTGAACAAGAATTTGACTTGATAATTTAACTAAGTATTTACGAACATCTCCAAATTTAGATTCGATAACAATTTCACGGTTACCTCTTTTGATTTTTCCAAAAGAAACAACACCATCAATTTCAGAAACTACAGCTGGGTTAGATGGATTACGAGCTTCTAACAACTCTGTAATTCTTGGTAAACCTCCAGTAATATCTCCTGATTTAGAAGAACGACGTGGAATTTTAACCAATACTTTACCTGCTTTAATTTTCTCACCGTTTTCAACCATCAAGTGGGCTCCAACTGGTAAGTTATAAGAACGAATTAATTCTCCATCTTTACCGTAAACCAATAATGTTGGAATTAATTTTTTAGCTCTTGACTCAGAAATTACTTTTTCTTGGAAACCAGTTTGCTCATCGATCTCAACCATGAACGATTGTCCTTGCTCTAAATCTTCGTAAGCAATTTTACCAGTAAACTCAGAAACAATAACTCCGTTATATGGATCCCATTTACAAATCACATCCCCTTTTGCAACAGATTGACCATCTGCAACAAAAATACTAGAACCGTAAGGAATGTTATTGGTACTTAATAAAATACCTGTTCTTTCGTCAATTAATTTCAATTCAGTAGAACGAGAAACAACAATATCAACTGAGTTTCCTTCGCTATCTTCACCTTTAACAGTTTTTAAATCTTCGATTTCAAGTTTACCGGCAAATTTAGTGATGATGCTTGATTCTTCAGAAATTCCACCCGCAACCCCTCCAACGTGGAAAGTACGTAATGTTAACTGTGTACCTGGTTCTCCAATAGATTGTGCTGCAATTACACCAACTGCTTCACCTCTTTGTGTCATCTTACCAGTTGCTAGGTTACGACCGTAGCACTTAGCACAAATTCCTTTTAAAGCTTCACAAGTTAATGGAGAACGTACTTCTACTTTTTCAATAGGAGATGCATCTATAACTTTCATAATCGCTTCGGTAATTTGCTCACCTGAACGAATTATTACTTCACTAGTTAAAGGATTTATTAAGTCTTGTAAAACTACACGACCTAAAATTCTTTCTCCTAATGACTCTACAATTTCTTCATTCTTTTTCAAAGCTGCAACTTCAACACCTCTCAAAGTACCACAATCTTCGATGTTAACAATAACATCTTGAGAAACATCATGTAATCTACGGGTCAAGTATCCAGCATCGGCCGTTTTCAAAGCCGTATCCGCAAGACCTTTACGAGCACCGTGAGTAGAGATAAAGTATTCTAAGATTGAAAGACCTTCTTTAAAGTTAGAAAGAATCGGGTTTTCAATAATTTCACCACCACCGGCAGTAGATTTTTTAGGCTTAGCCATCAAACCACGCATACCAGTTAACTGACGAATTTGCTCTTTCGAACCCCTCGCTCCAGAGTCAAGCATCATATACACCGAGTTAAATCCTTGTTGATCTTCTCTAATGTTTTTCATTGCTAGCTCTGTTAATTGAGCATTTGCTGATGTCCATACATCAATAACTTGGTTGTAACGTTCGTTATTGGTAATAAGACCCATGTTATAATTTGCAGAAATACCTTGAACTTGCTCTCTTGCATCAGCAATTAACTGAGGCTTTTGATCTGGAATTCTAATATCTCCTAATGAGAATGATAAACCACCTTTGAAGGCAAATTTATATCCCATATCTTTCATATTGTCCAAGAAAGCAGCAGTTGTAGGAACATCTGTACAGCTTAAAACGTGTCCAATAATATCTCTTAAGTTTTTCTTTGTCAATACGTCATTGATATAACCAGCTGCTTCAGGAACAACTTCGTTAAACAATACACGTCCAGCAGTAGTTTGAATCACTTTGTATACTAATTCACCTGCTTCGTTAAAATCTTTTGCTCTAATTTTAACACGAGCATTCAACTCTACTCTACCTTCATTCAAAGCGATATTTACCTCTTCTGCAGAATAAAAAGTAATACCTTCACCTAAAATTTTCATTTCAGGAGTTGACAAACGTTCTTTGGTCATATAATAAAGACCCAAGACCATATCCTGAGATGGTACAGTGATTGGAGCACCATTTGCAGGGTTCAAGATGTTGTGCGAACCTAACATTAACAACTGAGCTTCTAAGATAGCCTCTGGTCCTAATGGTAAGTGTACCGCCATTTGATCCCCATCAAAATCCGCATTAAATGCCGTACAAACTAAAGGGTGCAATTGGATTGCTTTTCCTTCAATTAATTTTGGTTGGAATGCTTGAATACCTAGTCTGTGCAAAGTAGGAGCACGGTTTAGCAAGATTGGGTGACCTTTAATTACATTTTCAAGGATATCCCAAACTACAGGCTCTTTCTTATCTATTATTTTCTTAGCTGATTTAACCGTTTTTACAATACCTCTTTCAATCAATTTACGGATTACGAAAGGCTTGTACAATTCTGCTGCCATATCTTTTGGGATACCACACTCAGATAGTTTTAATTCAGGACCAACAACAATTACCGAACGAGCAGAATAATCAACACGTTTACCCAATAAGTTTTGACGGAAACGACCTTGCTTTCCTTTAAGGGAATCAGATAATGATTTTAAAGGTCTGTTTGATTCTGTTTTAACGGCAGATGCTTTACGCGTGTTGTCAAATAATGAATCTACAGATTCTTGCAACATACGTTTCTCGTTTCTCAAGATAACTTCTGGAGCTTTAATCTCCATTAATCTTTTTAAACGGTTGTTACGTATAATTACACGACGGTATAAATCATTTAAATCTGAAGTTGCAAAACGACCTCCATCAAGTGGCACAAGCGGACGTAATTCTGGTGGAATAACTGGTACCACTTTCATAATCATCCACTCAGGACGATTTTCGCGGTTTAAGTTAGACTCACGGAAAGACTCCACAACTTGTAATCTTTTTAAAGCTTCTGTTTTACGTTGTTTAGATGTTTCATTGTTAGCGCTGTGTCTCAATTGGTAAGACAACGCATCAAGGTCTATTCTTGCTAACAAATCCATAATACACTCTGCTCCCATTTTGGCAACAAATTTATTTGGATCAAAATCATCTAAATATTGGTTGTCTGCAGGAAGAGTGTCTAAAATATTCAAATACTCTTCTTCGGTTAAGAAATCTAATCTTTGTAATGATTCTCCATCAGGATTTTTAGCAATACCCGCTTGGATTACTACGTATCTTTCGTAGTAAATAATCATATCTAATTTCTTAGATGGAAGACCAAGGATATAACCGATTTTGTTTGGTAAAGAACGGAAATACCAGATGTGAGCAATTGGCACCACAAGATTGATGTGACCTACTCTATCTCTACGTACTTTTTTCTCAGTTACTTCTACACCACAACGGTCACAGATAATCCCTTTGTAACGTATTCTTTTGTATTTACCACAAGCACATTCGAAATCCTTAACAGGACCGAAAATTCTTTCGCAAAATAATCCATCACGCTCTGGTTTGTGCGTTCTGTAGTTGATTGTTTCCGGCTTTAAAACCTCTCCTCTTGATTCTTTCAAGATAGATTCAGGTGATGCAAGACCGATTGAGATTTTATTAAACCTTTTTACAGGGTTTTTATCTTTATTGTTATTATTTCTATTATTCATCATAGTTTTTACTATTGATTTATTTGCAATTAAAAAATTGATTCTAATTTAAGTCGAAAGTTGAAAAGTCAAATGTCAAAAGTCTCAGTAGACTATATAACTTTAAGACTTTATTACTTTGGACTAAAATGCACCTCGGGTTACTTCTCTAAACTTCAAACCTTTTTATTTTGAAGTGCTAATTATAAAACTCTTACAGTTTTTATAAAAAATCGGAACGGGTTACGGGTCTAAATCCTAAAAACTTATATAAATGCCAAAGTAGAGATGTGATTAATCACATCTCTACAGATGACAAAATTTATTTATTCTTCTAAACGAATATCAAGTCCAAGACCTTTCAATTCATGCATTAATACATTGAATGATTCTGGTAATCCTGGTTCTGGCATAGACTCACCCTTAACGATTGCTTCGTAAGTTTTAGCTCTACCAATAACATCATCAGATTTCACAGTCAAGATTTCTCGTAGTGTACTAGAAGCTCCATAAGCCTCAAGTGCCCAAACCTCCATCTCTCCAAAACGTTGACCTCCAAATTGTGCTTTACCTCCAAGTGGTTGTTGAGTGATTAAAGAGTACGGTCCGATAGAACGTGCGTGCATCTTGTCATCAACCATGTGACCCAATTTTAACATATAGATTACTCCAACAGTTGCTGCTTGGTGGAAACGCTCTCCAGTTCCTCCATCATACAAATGCGTATGTCCAAAACGTGGTACACCCGCCTCATCAGTCAAAGCATTTATTTGATCTAGTGAAGCACCGTCAAAAATTGGAGTAGCAAATTTTCTACCCAAGTTCATTCCAGCCCAACCAAGAACAGTTTCATAAATTTGACCAATGTTCATACGAGAAGGTACCCCAAGTGGATTCAATACAATATCTACTGGTGTTCCATCTTCAAGGAAAGGCATATCTTCATGACGAACGATACGTGCAACAATACCTTTGTTACCGTGACGACCCGCCATTTTATCACCCACTTTTAACTTACGTTTTTTAGCGATGTAGACTTTAGCTAATTTCAAAATTCCTGCTGGCAATTCATCACCTACAGTAATTGTGAATTTCTCTCTACGTAACGCACCTTGTAAATCATTCAATTTAATTTTATAGTTATGAATTAAATCATTAACCATAGTATTTGTAGCATCATCAGCTACCCATTGACCTTTACTTAAGTGAGCAAAATCTTCTACTGCATAAAGCATTTTTTGAGTATATTTTTTACCTTTTGGTAAAACTTCTTCACCCAAATCATTCATTACACCTTGAGATGTTTTTCCGTTAACGATCAAGAAAAGTTTTTCAACTAATTTGTCTTTCAATTCAACAAATTTCACTTCAAACTCCATTTCAAGTGCTCCTAAAGCATCCTTGTCTTGTGTACGTTTACGTTTATCTTTCACTGCTCTTGCGAACAATTTCTTGTCTAAAACAACACCATGTAAAGAAGGAGACGCTTTTAAAGAAGCATCTTTTACATCACCTGCTTTGTCCCCGAAGATTGCACGAAGCAATTTTTCTTCTGGTGTAGGATCTGATTCTCCTTTTGGAGTAATTTTTCCGATAAGAATGTCACCAGGTTTTACCTCGGCTCCAATTCTAATCATACCATTTTCATCTAAATCTTTAGTAGCTTCTTCAGAAACGTTTGGTATATCATTCGTTAATTCTTCGTTACCTAATTTAGTATCTCTAACTTCTAATGAATAATCATCAACGTGTATAGAGGTAAAAATATCATCACGAACTACTTTTTCAGAAATTACAATCGCATCCTCAAAGTTGTACCCTTTCCATGGCATAAAAGCCACTTTCAAGTTACGTCCAAGAGCTAACTCTCCATTTTGAGTTGCGTAACCTTCCGATAGTACTTGACCAGCAACAACTCTATCCCCTTTTCTTACGATTGGTTTAAGGTTGATACTTGTACCTTGGTTGGTTTTTCTAAATTTAATTAGATTATATGTTTTTTCATCTGGTTCAAAACTAACCATTCTTTCTTCCTCAGAACGATCGTATTTGATAGTGATTATATTAGCATCAACGTACTCAATAACTCCATCACCTTCAGCATTTATCAATACTCTAGAATCAGAAGCAACTTGACGCTCTAAACCTGTACCTACAATTGGAGCTTCAGGACGAATCAAAGGAACCGCCTGACGCATCATGTTAGATCCCATCAAGGCTCTGTTCGCATCATCATGTTCCAAGAAAGGAATCAAAGATGCAGAAATAGATGCAATCTGGTTAGGTGCAACGTCAGTATAATCAACTTTTGAAGGCTCAATTACTGGGAAATCACCTTCTTGACGAGCAATAACATCCTCAGCAGTAATTTTACCAGCAGCATCCATTTGAATGTTTGCTTGTGCAATTAACATACCTTCTTCTTCTTCGGCACTTAAGTAAACTGGAGTAGACTCTAAATCTACAACTCCGTTAGTTACTTTACGGTAAGGTGTTTCAATGAAACCCATTCCGTTTACTTTAGCATAAACACCAAGAGATGAAATCAAACCAATGTTTGGTCCCTCTGGTGTTTCAATTGGACATAAACGTCCGTAATGCGTATAGTGAACGTCACGTACCTCAAAACCAGCTCTCTCTCTTGAAAGTCCACCTGGTCCTAGTGCAGATAATCTTCTCTTGTGCGTAATCTCGGCAAGTGGATTTGTTTGATCCATAAACTGAGACAACTGGTTTGTTCCAAAGAAAGAGTTAATAACAGATGATAATGTTTTAGCATTAATCAAATCTATTGGTGTAAACACCTCGTTATCTCTAACGTTCATTCTCTCACGAATGGTTCTAGCCATACGAGCCAAACCAACACCAAATTGTTGAGACAATTGCTCTCCAACAGTTCTTACACGACGATTAGATAAGTGATCAATATCATCAATCTCAGCTTTTGAGTTGATTAATTCAATCAAATATTTAACAATAGTAATGATATCCTCTTTGGTCAAGACTTGCTTTTCCATTGGGGTATCTAAACCTAATTTTTTATTAATTCTATAACGACCTACTTCACCTAGGTTATAACGTTGATCAGAGAAAAATAATTTATCAATGATACCACGAGCTGTTTCCTCATCAGGCGGTTCAGCGTTACGTAATTGTCTGTAGATATGCTCAACAGCCTCTTTTTCAGAGTTCGTTGGATCTTTTTGTAACGTATTATGAATGATAGCATAATCACCTTGATTCGCATCTTCTTTGTGCAACAAAATAGATTTAACGTTAGAATCGATGATTTCTTCTACATTATCTTTATCGATAATTGTATCTCTATCAAGGATTATTTCGTTACGTTCGATAGAAACTACCTCACCAGTATCTTCATCAACAAAATCCTCATGCCATGTATTCAATACACGTGCCGCTAATTTTCTACCGATATATTTTTTAAGACCTGTTTTCGAAACCTTAATTTCTTCAGCAAGATCAAAAATTTCAAGAATATCCTTATCTCTTTCAAAACCAATAGCTCTGAATAAAGTTGTTACAGGAAGTTTTTTCTTTCTATCAATATACGCATACATTACACTATTGATATCTGTAGAAAATTCAATCCAAGAACCTTTAAACGGAATTACTCTCGCAGAATACAATTTTGTACCATTTGCATGGAATGATTGACCAAAGAATACTCCCGGTGAACGATGTAATTGAGATACAACTACACGCTCAGCACCATTGATAACAAACGTACCACTTGGTGTCATGTAAGGAATTGTTCCTAAATAAACATCTTGAACAATCGTTTCAAAATCTTCGTGTTCTGGGTCAGTACAATATAGTTTTAACCTAGCTTTTAAAGGTACACTATAGGTAAGACCTCTTTCTATACATTCTTGAATTGTATAACGTGGTGGGTCTACAAAGTAATCAAGGAATTCTAATACGAAATTATTTCTCGTATCAGTAATTGGAAAATTCTCCATGAAGGTATTGTAAAGCCCTTCGTCACCTCTTTCGTCTGATTTAGTTTCTAATTGAAAAAAATCTTTAAACGATTTAACCTGAACATCTAGAAAATCTGGATAGTCAGGAATGTTTTTAGTTGAGGCAAAATTCAATCTTTCAGTCTGATTTGTTAGCATCAATGAACAAAATTTTGATTAAAAAGTAATTTTATTATACAAATAACAAGCTATTTGTATGCTTATTTTACAGTCATTACATCTTTAAAAACTAATTAAGGATAACTACTTTCTTATTATCTATTAATTTTTTTTCATCGTAATGGGTAAAATATATTTCGATAAATAAAATAAGTCTCTAAAAAACACTAGATTTTAATTATACGAAAAAATGGTTTAGGTCAAAAGGTGATTAAACCCATGACCTAAACCGTATTCATTAAACGGAGTTTAATTATTTAAGCTCAACAACAGCTCCAGCTTCTTCTAAAGATTTTTTAAGACCTTCAGCCTCTTCTTTAGTTACACCTTCTTTAACGTTACTTGGAGCGCTATCAACTACATCTTTAGCTTCTTTCAAACCTAAACCTGTAAGTTCTTTAACTAATTTTACAACTGCTAATTTAGAAGCACCAGCCTCTTTCAATACAACTGTAAATTCTGTTTGAACTTCTTCAGCAGCAGCTTCACCACCACCTGAAACTACTACAGCTGCAGCAGCTGGTTCGATTCCGTACTCATCTTTTAATATTGTTGCTAATTCGTTAACTTCTTTAACAGTAAGGTTAACTAATTGTTCTGCGAATTGTTTCAAATCTGCCATTTTTTTTATCGTTTTAAAATGATTTGTAAAATATAATTATTTATTGTGCGCGTAATTCAAATAAAATTAGATTTAATCTAAAATTATTATGCTTCAACTTCCTCAGAAACTTCTTCGCTACCAGCAAATTGGTTTTGTAAAGCCGAAATAACTCTTTGTGCAGGTGATTGCAATAATCCAATGATTTCACCAATAAGTTCCTCTTTAGATTTGATAGTTGCTAATGCATCTAATTGATCATCACCAATATAAATTTCAGAGTTAATGTAAGCACCTTTTAAAATAGGCTTAGCTGATTTTTTTCTAAAATCTTTAATGATTTTTCCAGGAGCATTAGCCACGTCTGAAATAAAGATAGCACTATTACCGCTCAATACTGAAGGTAAATCACCATAATCATTATCAGAAGCTTCCATTGCTTTTGCAAGCAACGTGTTTTTTACAACCTCTAATTTTATACCTGCTTTAAAACAAGCTCTTCTTAAACTTGAAGTAGTTTCTGCGTTAAGTCCTGAAATATCAGATACATATATAATATTTGTACCAGCTAACTGTGCAGTTAAATTTTCAATCGCGATTGATTTTTCTTCTCTAGTCATACTAAAAGTTATTAACTACCAATTATACTGCTTTAGGATCCAATGCAATAGCAGGACTCATTGTGCTTGTAAGGTGTATACCTTTAATGTATGTACCTTTAGCAGCAGTTGGCTTAAGTTTAATTAATGTTTGAATAATTTCGTGTGCATTGTCATAGATTTGCTCAGCCCCAAAAGAAACTTTACCAATTCCAGCATGAACAATTCCAGTTTTATCAACTTTAAAGTCAATTTTACCAGCTTTAACCTCTTGAACAGCTTTAGCAACATCCATTGTTACTGTACCTGTTTTAGGGTTTGGCATTAAACCTCTTGGTCCTAAAATACGACCTAAAGGACCTAATTTACCCATAACAGCTGGCATAGTGATAATTACATCAACATCTGTCCAACCATCTTTGATTTTTTGTAAATAGTCATCAAGACCTACATAATCAGCACCAGCTGCCAAAGCCTCAGCTTCTTTATCCGGAGTAACTAATGCTAAAACTTTTACATCTTTACCAGTACCGTGAGGTAATGTAACAACACCTCTTACCATTTGATTCGCTTTTCTTGGATCAACACCCAAACGAACTGCGATATCAACAGACTCATCAAATTTTGCAGAAGCTATAACTTTGATTAATGCAGCAGCATCTTTCAAAGAGTATAGTTTGTTCTTCTCAATTTTAGAAGCAGCCTCTTTTTGCTTTTTTGTTAATTTTGCCATTTCTTTCTCTTAATTAAAAAGGAGCATCTCCTGATACAGTTATACCCATAGATCTAGCAGTTCCAGCAATCATGCTCATTGCAGATTCGATTGTGAATGCATTTAAATCTACCATTTTATCTTCAGCTATCGCTTTGATAACATCCCAAGTAACACTAGCTACTTTTTTACGATTTGGTTCACCTGATCCAGACTTTAGCTTTGCAGCCTCCAATAATTGAACGGCAGCTGGAGGAGTTTTTACAACAAAATCAAATGATTTGTCTTTATACACAGTAATTTGTACTGGGCATATTTTGCCAGGTTTATCTTGTGTTCTAGCATTGAATTGCTTACAGAACTCCATGATATTAACCCCAGCAGCTCCTAAAGCAGGTCCAACCGGTGGCGACGGATTCGCAGCACCTCCCTTAACTTGTAGTTTAACTACCTTACTAATTTCTTTAGCCATTTTTTAAAAAATTTAACACCATAATCATTGGAAGCGATTACAGTGGATATTATAGATGTAACAAAAATTATACTTTTTCAACCTGCATAAAACTAAGCTCTAATGGTGTTTTTCTACCGAAAATTTTAACCATTACTTCTAGTTTACGCTTTTCTTCATTTATTTTTTCAACTGAACCATTAAATCCATTAAATGGACCATCAATAACTTTAATTGTCTCTCCAACATTGAAAGGAATAGATCTAGTATCAGTATTTACAGCAAGTTCATCGACCTTACCTAACATTCTGTTAACCTCAGACATTCTTAAAGGAACAGGTTCACCACCTTTAATCTCACCTAAAAAACCAATAACGCTAGTAATTGATTTTATGATATGAGGTATTTCTCCAACAAGATTCGCTTCTATCATGACATAGCCAGGAAAATAAACTTTATCTTTAACTAATTTTTTTCCCTCTTTTACAGTTACTACTTTTTCAGTAGGAACTAGAACTTGAGAAACATAATCAGTCATTTCTAATCTTGCAATTTCAGTCTCAATATAAGCTTTAACTTTATTTTCTTGGCCACTTACCGCTCTAACGACATACCATTTTTTTACATTCACATCTGCCATAACAAATAAATTAAGCTTTTATCCAGTTAAAAAATCCAGCTAAAGCTTTTGCGAAAATTTCATCAACTCCCCATGTTCCCAAGGCAAATAATACAGAAAATACAGCCACAACAATCGTGAGACGCTGTACCTCAGACCATTCTGGCCAAGTTACATTTGATTTCAACTCTTCAAATGCTTCTGATATGTAATTTACAACTTTTGTCATTGTGATATATTTTTTTGCACGGGCGGAGGGATTCGAACCCCCATCAACGGTTTTGGAGACCGCTATTCTACCCTTGAACTACGCCCGTAGAATAAAAAACAATGTCGTCGTTAAACGACATTGTTTTTGAATTTATTTTTATTGTAGATTAACCTACGATTTCAGTAACTTGTCCAGCTCCTACTGTTCTACCACCTTCACGGATAGCGAAACGTAAACCAACGCTCATTGCGATTGGGCTTAACAAAGATACATTGATAGTTAAGTTATCTCCTGGCATTACCATCTCTACACCTTCTGGTAAAGTAATAACTCCTGTTACGTCAGTTGTACGTACGTAGAACTGTGGACGATAGTTGTTATGGAATGGAGTGTGACGTCCACCTTCTTCTTTTTTCAAGATATAAACCTCAGCTTTGAAAGTTGCGTGTGGCTTAACAGATCCTGGCTTAATGATAACCATTCCTCTTTTGATAGATTCTTTATCAACACCTCTTAATAATAAACCTACGTTATCTCCAGCTTCACCTCTATCAAGGATTTTACGGAACATTTCAACTCCAGTGATAGTAGAAGTCAATTTTTCAGCTCCCATACCAATGATTTCAACCGGATCTCCTGTATTAGCAATACCTGTTTCGATACGACCTGTAGCAACAGTTCCACGACCAGTAATTGTAAATACATCCTCAACTGGCATCAAGAAAGGTTTTTCTGTATCTCTGATTGGCTCTTCGATCCAAGAATCAACAGCTTCCATCAATTCAAGAATTTTAGGAACCCAAGCAGCATCATTATTCAATCCACCTAAAGCAGAACCTTGAATAACTGGACAGTTATCACCATCATATTCGTAGAAAGACAACAAGTCTCTAATTTCCATTTCAACAAGCTCTAACAACTCAGCATCATCAACCATATCCACTTTATTCATAAAAACAACCATTCTAGGAATACCTACTTGGCGACCTAAAAGGATGTGCTCACGTGTTTGTGGCATTGGTCCATCAGTTGCAGCTACAACAAGAATAGCTCCATCCATTTGAGCAGCTCCTGTAACCATGTTCTTCACGTAATCCGCGTGACCTGGACAGTCAACGTGTGCATAGTGACGATTAGCAGTTTCATACTCAACGTGAGATGTATTAATTGTAATACCTCTTTCTTTTTCTTCAGGAGCATTATCAATTTGATCAAATGATTTTGCTTGACAGTAACCAGCATCAGATAATACTTTTGTGATTGCTGCTGTTAAAGTAGTTTTACCGTGATCTACGTGTCCGATCGTACCAATATTTAAGTGTGGTTTCGAACGGTTAAAGGTTTCTTTTGCCATTTTACTTAATTTTAATCTTGTTATATATTAATTTTTATTTCCTACTTACTTGAGCCAACTACGGGAATTGAACCCGTGACCTCTTCCTTACCAAGGAAGCACTCTACCTCTGAGCTAAGTCGGCAGAACCTCTTATCAAAGAGCTTAAACTACAATTTTTAAATTTTTCAATTCAAAAAACACAATTCAAGTTTTCTTGTGGGGAGAGCAGGATTCGAACCTGCGAAGTTCACACAGCAGATTTACAGTCTGCCCTCGTTGGCCGCTTGAGTATCTCCCCAACTTTTTTTATTTTATACCTCAATAATTTGAGCCGGCGGAGGGACTCGAACCCACGACCTGCTGATTACAAATCAGCTGCTCTAGCCAACTGAGCTACGCTGGCAAATCAATAAAAAAAGTCCGCTATTTCTAACGGACTGCAAATGTATAGATTTTATCTCTCAATCAAAACATTTTTTGAAAAAAATTTATATTAAATATGAGAACTAATCTTTTCTTTTCTCTTGAGCAACATTCGTTCTAAAGATTCCGAAGATAATTCTATCGCTTCTTCAAAGGTTTTACACTGCTTTTTGACCAGAAATTCATCACCAGGAACAATTATTTTTACCTCGGCAATTTTATTTTCTTTTTCACTAGTTTTTTCTACTTTTAAAAAAACATCCGACGATACAACCTTGTCATAGTACTTTTCTAATTTATCCAATCTCTCTTGAACAAAATCAACTAGCTTCTTGTCAACTGTAAAGTTAACTGCATGTACACTTACCTTCATAATCTTCTTTTTTTAATGGTTCAAATAGTATTATTCTTTTCTCGCGGGTGCGCTTTTGCATATACATTTTTTAGCTCAGCTAAACTGTTATGGGTATAGACCTGAGTAGAAGCTAAACTTGAATGACCAAGCAACTCTTTAACGGAGTTTAAATCAGCCCCATTGTTTAACAAATGAGTAGCAAACGTGTGCCTTAAAATGTGAGGACTTTTTTTTAACTTTTCAGATATATTACTAAAGTACGAATTTATTAATCGATACACAAAAGAATCACTTAATTTATCTCCTTTTTTGGTTAAAAAAAAACACTCTTCATCATTAATCATAACTAGCGTTCTTCTTACTTCTTGATAACGAGATATTTGATCTTTAAGTATAGGCAACAACGGAACTATTCTTTCTTTATTTCGCTTTCCCAATACTTTTATAGTGCTGTTTGACAAATTTACATCTGAATTTTTTAAATGTATTAACTCGGTCCGGCGAATTCCGGTAGCATAAAACAACTCTACAACTAGAGCGTTTCTTATTTGCTCAAAGCCTTCAGAATATTGAGTTTCAAACAAAAGATTTTGCATTTCATTTTCCGAAAAAGGTATTTGTACTTTTTTAGCTGTTTTGAGAGCTTTATGTTTTAGTAAAGGACTTGTCTCAATTTGCTTTATTTTCATTAAAAATTTAAAGTAGGCTTTAAGGGAAGCCACTTTACGATTGACAGAACTATTCGAAACCGACTTATCCACTAGTGAGACAATCCAGTTTCTTATTTGAGCATAATGAACATGATCTATAGTTTCTTGATCAAATTCTTTTTTAATGTATTCCGAAAATGCATCTACATCCACACAATAAGCCAAAATGGTGTGTGCTGAATATTTTTTCTCCAAGGTGAGATAATCTCGAAATGCATTTTTATTTGTAGTCATAAAAAAAACCGTTAGCATCAAAGTTATTAAATTTTGATTACTAACGGTTTTATTTTTCCGTAAAATAGATTAACTCTCTAAGTTATCTCTCATATTTTGGATATAAGCCGCTTTTTGAATTTTGATTCTATTCGTTACTGAAGGCTTAATAAAAGCAGTACGTGCTCTTAATTGACGAACAGTTCCTGTTTTATCAAATTTTCTTTTGTAACGTTTTAACGCTCTATCGATATTTTCTCCGTCTTTAATTGGTATAATTAACATAATATAGACACCCCCTTTCTTTAGACTGCAAAAGTAGACATTATTTTTACTTTATCGCTATTTATTGTTATTTATTTTGGGTGTGCCGGCAAGGAAGTATTTTTTACCTGTTGAAATACTATCTTTTTGCCGTCAGGCTATGCGCTACAATCTTTATTTGCTGCTACGCATCCATAAAGGATTTCCACTTCTAACCTTCACACAAAAAAAGAGCCTTGAAAAACAAGACTCTTACTAATATTTATAACTCGTACCTTATACATAAGGGAACCAAACTATTTTACAGCTGGCTCATAATTTTGATTATCAATAATCATTTTTCCTAAAATTTCTTTTAAGATTTCTGATGTTCCTCCACCGATAGGCCCTAAACGACTATCTCTAAACAAGCGTGCCAATGGATACTCTTCCATGTAACCGTAGCCTCCTAGCATTTGCAAACAACTGTAAATGGTCTCATCGGCTACTTTTGTAGATTTCAATTTTGCCATTGTCGCTTCTTTAACTACATACTCCCCTTTATCAAGACGGGCTACTGCAGCATAATTGAAAATTTTACAATGCTCAACCTCCGTTGCATGTTCTACAAGTGTATGTCTTAGTGCTTGGAACTTAATGATTTTTTTACCAAAAGCCTCACGTTGCGACATATAATCAATAGTATAATCAATAGCATATTCACCTCTAGCGTGCGCATTGATAGCCATAATCAAACGCTCTAAAGCAAAATGCTGCATGATATAAGGAAATCCTTTACCCTCTTCACCCATTAAATTTTCTGCAGGGATTTCTACATTATCAAAAGCAATCTCTGCTGTATCCGATGCCCTCCAGCCTAGTTTATCAAGTTTTGAAGCTGATATTCCTTTCAAACCCGTATCCATCAAAAAAATACTAATTCCCTTGTTACCAAGTTCTGGGTTTGTTTTGGCAGCCACAATGTAATAATCGGCATATATACCATTAGTAATAAATGTTTTTGAACCATTGATTACATATTTATCCCCTTTTTTAACGGCATTAGTACGCATTCCCGCAACATCACTACCTCCAAAAGGCTCAGAGATACATAAAGCACCTATTTTCTTTCCAGCGATACTCGGGACCAAGTAATCTTGTTTTATCCTTTCGTCACCTTCGGCATTTAAGTGTGTCATAGCCAAATAAGCATTAGCCCACATGGCTGCAGCAAAACCAGATGATTTTATTTTTTGTAATTCCTCAAGGAAAATAACTGTGTAAAATAAGTCTAAACCAAGACCTCCGTATGCCTCTGGGTAAGCTATACCAAAATAACCCATTTCCCCGAATTTCTCCCAAATAAAGCGCTCTATTGTTCCTGTTTTTTCCCATTTCTCAATGTGCGGAACCACTTCTTTTTGTAAAAAACCTTTTAAACTTTCTCTAAATGCTTGGTGCTCCTCTGTGAAGTAAATTGAATTCATATGTTTTTTTTCTTTTTAACAAATTTTAAATTGATAGAAACTAGATACAAAGTCAGTTTCCTGATAAGTGTCAAAAAATCAAAATAGGAAAGAACAATAAAATTACGTTTGTACAAATTATGACAAAAAAACGTACTTTTTATTCTAGTTTTTTGATAGTTCTATTTAAAGTCCAAATATAAGGCAATTATTTTTGCTTTATCAACAGGAAATCCCTTAATTTTTGTTAAATCCTCAATATTTTTTATGTTTCCATTCATACTTCTATATGTTACAATTTCTTTAGCAAGCGCATATCTAAAGTAATGAAACGTGCTAAGTTCTTTCAAAGACGCATTATTGATGTCAACTTTCTTGATATTAGGAAGCGTTCCAACTTTAAAATGAATGTTTAATTTTTCAATAACTTCTGGAGATAGACCCCATATTTCGCCCATTTGATCCATTGAAACAAAGCCGCCAAGTGTCTCTTTCTGTTTTAAAATTCGGGTAAAAATAGCGTCTCCTATTCCGTAGACATCCATAAAAGCTTCTTTATCGGCTTGGTTAATATCTAATACTGATACCTTTTCGTTTTTGGCGAAAGCCTGATACTGCTGATTTTTATATTCTTTATAAGGAGTCGTGCCTTTTTTATGCCCAACCCAATTAGGGAACTTAAACAAGGGAGACATGGTTTCAAGTACTGAATCTGAAATTTGTGTTACCCTTTGAAATTCCTCTGGAGAGTTTACAAATTTATTCTGCTTTCTAAAAGCAAGTAACCTGTCAATCTCTTGTGTAGACATCCCTAACTTATAGCCTTTGTAATCTGAAATAAAATTGGGATTGAATGCATACTGTTGTTTTGGTAGATTTTTATTAACATTCTTCTCGTAATCTAAAGTTGACTGCAACGCAATCCACTGTAACTCCTGCGGTGACTGTTCAATAGTAGGACTAAAATCATAACAATAGTAGCATATTTGTAAAAAAATAATGATGGTAAATAATACTATAATTCCAAGACGTTGTTCTTTATTGAACTTTAAAAAGGATTCAAAAGCTTTGAAGCTCATAATTTGATTGAAATTATTAAAAGTTAGATGCGTATAAAAATAAAAAAAATAAAGAATCAATCCTTAAAAAAAACATGAGTATTTAAAACAAAAATATAAGAGTAATTATAATAAATTGACAAAAAAGACATGAAAAAGGATTTTAAAACATTTTTTATGAGTTAAAAATCAATTATTGTTTTTATTTTTTATAAAAAACAATACATTTGGAGCTTAATAACTTAAAACATTAAACAACCATGTCAATTTGGAGAGTTAAACCAGTATCAGCTTTTGAAGCTGATATGAAAAAAAGTCAATTAAAAAGAGTTTTAGGAAAGTGGAGCCTTACTGCAATTGGTATTGGAGCTATTATCGGAGGAGGAATATTCGTTCTTACAGGTACAGGAGCATATAACCATGCTGGACCAGCACTAGCACTTTCATTTGTTATTGCGGGAATTGCCTGTGTATTTGCAGCGTTGTGCTATTCTGAATTTGCTTCTATTTTACCTGTAGAAGGATCTGCTTATGCGTATGCTTATGGGACTATTGGAGAAATATTTGCTTGGATAATTGGCTGGGGATTAATACTTGAATATGCTATGGGATCTATGACCGTCGCCGTTTCGTGGTCAGGCTATTTCAATAAAATGCTGAAAATGTTTGGTATAAAACTCCCTGAGTGGCTTACCACTGACCCAGCGAGTTATACTGGCGAAGGATTTTCAATGAACTTACCCGCTTTTTTAATTGTAATTTTGGTCATATCTTTATTAATAAAAGGTACTGAAAAGGCAGCTAGCGCTAACAACTTTATTGTAATCTTAAAAGTATCTGCTGTAATTTTTGTAATTATTGCCGGAGCTTTCTTCATAGATGTAGACAACTGGTCTCCATTTATTCCTGATGTACAAACTATTATCGTTGATGAAAAACCACATCAAGCTTACGGAATCAATGGCGTTATATCTGGTGCTGCAGCTATTTTCTTTGCTTATGTAGGTTTTGATGCTGTTTCTACTCAAGCTGGTGAAGCAATCAATCCTAAAAAAGACGTTCCTTTTGCTATTATTGTATCATTATTAGTATGTACAATTCTTTACATATTAGTATCATTAGTTTTAACAGGTATGATTAGCTACCAAGACTTTAACCCACTAGGAAAATATCCTGAAGCTATTAAAGCTCCCGTAGCTTATGCATTTGACATTGCTGGACAAGCATGGGCTGGTTATATTATTACAATAGCTGCTACTGTAGGTTTAATATCAGTATTAATGGTAATGATCATGGGACAATCTCGTATCTTTTTAGGAATGTCAAAGGATGGTTTGATTCCTCCTGTTTTCTCAAAAGTTAATCCTTTATCTGGTACACCAAAAACAAACTTGATGATCTTAGGTGGATTTATTGCTACTGTTGCTGCATTTACACCGATTAGTAAACTTGCCGAAATGACAAGTTTCGGTACCTTATTTGCTTTTACAATGGTATGTATCGCTGTATGGATGCTAAGAGTTAAACAACCTGAACTAGTTCGTACTTTTAAAGTTCCTGCTTTACCAGTAATTGCTGTTTGTGGAATTGCAATCAACACTTGGTTAATGATAAACTTGAGTATTCAAGCACAATTATTTTCACTAGGTTGGTTAGCAATTGGAATTCTGATTTATTTCCTTTACGGAAAACGAAATTCTAAATTGAACAACCCACAAGAATAAAGTAAAAAAGGCTCCTAATAATTAGGAGCCTTTTTTATTTATTTTACAAATCAAATACTGAAGTTCGTTTTGCCCTTATGAGATCTTTTAACTTCATCCAAAATGCGAGTGTAAGGTACACTGCAAACCATAATCCAGCAGTGACAAAAGAAAGGTATATAAAAAAAAGACGCACACTACTTGCCCGCATTCCAAGCGTATCTGCTAATCTGGAAGAAACATGAAATCCGTGTTTTTCGAAAAAAAATTTTATTTTTAAAATTGCTGACATCTAGGAATGAATTTAATAAATACAAAAATACAACTCTATATTCACATCTTCTTATTCTTGTCTATTTGTTTTTGAGCAAATCCATACCGATATTACATTGTAAACACAAACTTTGATTACAATACTCATTTTTCAATTGCAAAAGTGTTTGTGAATCAAAAGCATTTTTTGAAACTATTCCGAAAGAGGCAAACTTATCCACAATCGAATTTTTCTCTGGTGCAATTTCCATAAGCAAATTGATAAAATCCTCTGCTATTTCTTTACCCTGACTCTTTAGATAGGCAAATTGTATTGGAATTATGGTATTGATTACAATCAAATCAATGAATGATTTAGAGAGCGTTTTATTCTTTTTAGGACTTACTTTATCAAACTGATAATGAATATTCCAATACAATGATGAAGGAATTTGAAACAAATTATAACAACTTTGTAAAGACTTTAAAACACTAATTTTTGAAAATAAATTTTGATGTAAATGGTACAAATTTGACAATTGAGAAAGTCTAATTGTGGGAAAATTATCTGGGCGATGTTTAAAAAATTGGACTGGTTCTATTGTGCTTTTTTCAAGCTGGTATTTATGAAGTAAATAAAAATACCTGAATTTCAAATCCTTGAAATAGTTATCCTCTTTATCAGCATCTAATAAACCTGCGGTGCCAAAAATTAAAGCTTCTAAATTTTCAACTTCAAAACTTTCTTTTCTAATGGTAGCAAATGGAATAGATTGTGCAATCTTTAAAAAAGTGTCTCCGTTGGTGTTTAATCCGAAATTTTTAGCTAAAAGACAAAATAAAACCGCTTCCCAATCTTGATTAGTTTGATTTAATAAATCAAAAATAGATTTTGATTTACGTTCTAAACGTTCAAAAAACAATCGTTCTTGCCAATTTTTCAATACAAACTGATCAACTTGATTAATTTGTTTCTCGCAGAAAATCCAAGATTTAGGAGCTACAAGAGATTGATACTTGTTAAGAATTGAGGGATCAACATAATTTTTTAGTTCTAAAACTGGAATTTCGGTATTGTTTTTTCGATAAATTTCAGTGTCATGTTCCCAAACTACATGCAAAATAACACTATCGTAGGCATCGTCTTTTTCGTGATGATGTACATACCAATCAGAAGATTTTATATGTATTTCAACATTTCCAGCCCATTTTTGACCCTCAATAAGGATTTGAGCATTAAAAAAATCAGGGCCCGAAAGTTCTAAATACTGCCCAACATTTATGATAGTCAAGGATTCACCTTGATGTGTTTTCAAATCTAGAATATTGAATTTTTTAAATCTCCAAATGTAATGAAGAAAATCTTCTTTCATATTGTTTATATTTCACTACTTACTAAATTAGTGAAAATAATCTATTCTGAGCAAAACATAATACGAATTTAAGGTAAACAAGCTAAGTACTATCTATTTCAATAAGTACAATTGTGCACAGGCTCGCGCATCAGACAGCGCTTCATGGTGGTTGAGTTCTATGTTCATTTCCCGACAACAATCGCTTAGTTTTGTAGGCTTCAATCCTTTGCTTCGGTATATTTTAACCGTACATTCCCATCGATCTGAGATATTTAAATCTGAATAATCCAAGTAATTATTCGCCATGGACTTAGACAAAACATTCCTATCAAAACTCTCGTTATGAGCAACAATTACACGATTATAAAGGCGTTTGTAAATTTCAGGATATATTTCAGCAAAAGTCTTTGCGTACTCTGTATCGTATGGATGAATTCCATGCACTTGTATTGTGTATGGGGAATAGTAATTATTAGGTGGCTGTATTAAGGTAACAAATTCATCAACAATAATACCGTTTTCAACGGTTACAATACCTACAGAGCAAGGGTGATACCCAATTGCAGTTTCAAAATCTATTGCAGTAAAAGTCACTTTATTTCTATATTAAGGTTACATTTACAAAAATACATTAAAATAACTTCCTGATACTCAAAATTACTTTTAACCTGTTCATAAATCGACTTCATCAAAACAAAAAAAGCCTACATTGTAAAAACAAAGTAGGCCTCAAATTCTATTATAAGCTATTTATTTAATAGAACCAATAATATCATATTTAGTAATAATATGGTGATTACCATTTGCTAATTCAACTAAAACAGCTTCGTTTTCTTTTGTGAATAATTTAGAAACCTCTTCAATAGGTGTTCCCTGCTTCACTATTGGAAAAGGTTTACCCATAACCTCTTTTATCGGTTTATCAGCTACATTTTTATCAACTACATAACTTTGGAACAAATCACTTTCGTCAACAGAACCTACAAATCCAGTAATATCTATTACGGGAATTTGAGAAATCTTGTATTTACGCATGCGCTCAATAGCATGTGAAACTAGCTCTTCGGTGCGAACAACAATAAGTGGCTTATCAATATGATCCTTGATAACATCCTCTGCTTTAGTTACTTCTTCTTCTAAAAATCCACGTTCACGCATCCATTCATCATTATACATTTTCCCTACGTAACGGCTTCCTGAATCATGAAAAAGTACCACTACCACATCATCTGGCTTAAAATGTTCTTTCAATTGCAACAATCCTTTGATAGCAGCACCTGCCGAGTTCCCAACAAAAATTCCTTCTTCAAGTGCAATTTTTCGAGTGTAAACTGCAGCATCTTTATCCGTTACTTTTGTAAATCCATCAATAAGAGAGAAATCAACGTTTTTAGGAAGAATATCCTCCCCTATACCTTCAGTGATATAGGAATAAATTTCGTTTTCATCAAAAATTCCCGTTTCATGATATTTTTTAAATACAGAGCCGTAAGTATCAATTCCCCAAATTTTAATATTTGGATTTTGTTCTTTTAGATACTTAGCAGTTCCAGATATCGTTCCGCCGGTACCTACACCAACTACAAAATGAGTAATTTTACCGTTAGTTTGTTCCCAAATTTCAGGACCAGTTTGCTCATAATGTGCAATTGCATTAGATGGATTATCGTATTGATTGACATACCATGAATTAGGTGTTTCCTCAGCTAGCCGTTTTGAAACTGAATAATAGGATCTTGGATCAGTAGGCTCTACATCAGTAGGACAAACAACAACTTTTGCTCCTACGGCACGTAGAATATCCATTTTTTCTTTTGATTGTTTATCAGAGATAACACAGATCAATTTGTAACCTTTAATTATAGCTACTAGTGCAAGTCCCATTCCTGTATTCCCTGAAGTACCTTCAATGATGGTTCCTCCGGGTTGCAATCTTCCATCAGCCTCAGCATCTTCAACCATTTTAACCGCCATTCTATCTTTTACAGAATTTCCTGGATTAAAAGTTTCTACTTTTGCAAGTACAAGAGCATCCACTTCGGTGGTTACTCTATTTAGTTTTACTAAAGGTGTGTTGCCTATTGTTCCTAATATATTTTCGGCGTAGCGCATTTGGTTATAAATTTTAAATGATAAATTGTAGTCTATAATGGTGCAAAGATAACATTTTCGCAAGTAATATTCTTGTGTAATACAGATTGCGTTCGTGATAGAAGCGGCATCCTTTTCTTGCTTTCTTTAAGCAAGAAAAGATATAGCGCATAGCACGGAAAAACGCCCTAAAGAAAATTGAAATTAATTGAAAAAGTTCCAGATTAAACCAAAACGAATTGTGAAATCACGAGATGGATTATTAGGTGAAGCATAAAAATTATTGCCCGTAAGGCTTGAATTAAAATGTTCTGCTTTTAAGTATATTCTAGTTCTTTGAATTTTTGCATTTATAAAAAAATCTAAATTTGGATGATTCCCAATTTGTTTCTCGTTTTGAACAAAAAACTCGCCAATTAACGGGTTGTATTCATTCGCAAAATATTTTGAAAAATAATTTAAAGAAACTCCCGTTTGTAAAAACAATGCATTTTTGAAGAAATAATTAGAATAATAAATGGTGTTTCGGATTACCACTTCGGGCACATTTAAAACAAGTTCGTCTTGTCTTGTTTTTTGAAATAAAACAGTATTATCTAAAGCAAAATTACCAAAACTAATTTCTTTACTTAACTTTAATGAAGCGTGATTTATAGTTCCATTGTACTGAGCAGGCGCCACAATTTGAGTTCTAACACTCTTTTGCTGATCTGTTGCAATGTTCGTAAAGTATAAATAATCATTGAGTATGGTATATTGAAAATCAATATCAACCCAAGGAGAAACTAGATTAGCATTTAATATATTAATTTTTTCATTTTTAAAATCATTAGACCAGTTGTACTGTATAAAGCTACTTTGGTATAAGTTATAATTATTATTTGGCAATTTATTCAAATTTTGATATTGCAAAGACAGTTGAAAATCTTCATTAAAATTAAATTTAAAATTTGCATCCAGATTTGATAAAGATTGAGGTGTTATA
Source organism: Flavobacterium sp. GNP011 (assembly GCF_056428925.1). NCBI lineage: Bacteria > Pseudomonadati > Bacteroidota > Flavobacteriia > Flavobacteriales > Flavobacteriaceae > Flavobacterium > Flavobacterium sp. GNP011. Next base: position 206,407 of record NZ_JBWJVJ010000005.1, read on the forward strand.
GAGCGTTGATATGAAAAATAACCAGAGAATTTTTTTCGATAAAAAGCGTATTTACCTGATATGGTATTAATATCTTGACTTAAGGCACTAGGAATGTTAGTTTGATTGTTAAAAATTAAAATCCTATTGTAATACGAATTTGATCTAAAATCATCAATAAAAAAATAAAACTTACCTAATAGACTGTTTTCAAACGTCAAGCCTACTTTATTGTACAATTTATTATAACGCGTTTGGTCGTTTATATTGGAATTAAGAAATGATTCCCCAAAACGATCAACAGTTGAAAAACCTACCGTTGAGGAAACTGTACGCTGATTGAACTCGAAAAATTTATTTTCGTAGTTTACTTGATGCGATACATATAAATTTGTATTCCCTTTTTCCGGATTTATTCTGAAATTATGATCCAGAAAAATTCTTTTCCCTTTTAGGAAAGATTTGGCATCTGTAAAATAAACTTCAAACCGCTGTCTATTATTAAAGCTTGTGTTTTCACTTTCAAAATCTTCAATAGTAGTAATGCCACCATTCTCTTCATTTAAAATGTCTTGAAAAGTATAATGCGCCTTTGCAAAATAACGCTTATTCTTTGTATTATAGCTAGTAGTAAACCTAAAATTACCCGTACTAGATAATTGGTTCAGATATTCGCCTTCTGATCGAAGGCCTTTATATGCAATAGAAAAATTAAGATTTTCTGATGTATTTAAACTAATAAAAGCGTCTACAGATTGACCTCTATTTATGGTAGTTTTAAAATACAATTCAGTAACAGGCGTAGCAACAGAATAATACCTTAACTGCTGTGCTTCTAGAAAATTAAAATGTTTTGCTTTAAAGCCAAACTCAGGTAAAGGATTGTACTCCCTGAGGCTATACCGCAAGGTATTATACGTTTGGCCATCATTTGCAAAAGGAAGTAAACCAAAAATATCTTTTCGTAAATAATTGTGACTGTACTCTTTTTGAATAGTCAATGAAGTATCTATATATGTGGTATCGTTATCAAGTGTGATTACTTTATATAGATCAATAGATGCTACTTTTTTGTTTTTAAGTGAATCCGGAATTCTTATTGATTTCGGTTTTTGTACAATCGATTCATTTTTTGATTGTGCAAAAAAAGTAAATTGAAAAAAAATAAAAAAAAAATAAAAAAAATTTTTCATTTGATAAATAGTATTGCCTAGAATGCAAAGATAAATTTTATCAAACAATACCTAAGTTTTATTTCAAATAAATTAAACAATTGAAATTTAAAAAACAAAGTTCAAATAGTTTGAGATAAAAAAAAACTGCGAGATAAAAATCTCGCAGCTTGATAAATAAAATACATTTATTATTGATATATCCAAAATTTAGTAACCTGGATTTTGTGTTAAAGCATTAACATTAATTTCTCTTTGAGGAATTGGTAATGTGAATCTATAATCAATTACATTAATATTAACAGGATTAGTTGCAGAAGAATTAACCGCATCTTGAGCAAATCTGTCAGTACTAGTTACACCTGCATCAGCTCCTAATCTTTTTAAATCAATGTATCTATGACCTTCAAATGAAAGTTCTTTTCTTCTTTCTAACAATACATCAGCTAAAGCAGCAGTTGCATTTGCATATACAGGAAGTGGAACAACACCGCCAGTGTAACTTCTCGCTTGTCTAACTTGACGTATCAAATCAGCTGCACCAGTCAAATTACCACTTCTAATAAGACACTCTGCTTTGATAAAATAAATCTCAGATAATCTAAATACTTTTAAATCATTAGCAGTATGACCACCATTTTTACCAGGATACTTGTCAATAACAATAACCTCACTAGTTCTAGAAGCGGTAGCAGGAGTAGCAGATATTGTAGATGAACGATCTACAAAACACCATCTTCTATAATCTTGTGCACCACCGCCTAGGTCTGCACTGTACAAGTTGAATAAATTTCTACCCATATCATATAATGGCCCACCAGTTATATATGATCCGTTAGTATTGTATTGGCTACTAAAATTAATTTTATTTATAGGCTTATCTACAGCGAATAAAATTTCACCTTGTGCAGCATCAACCCACATTTTTCTATACATTGGACTAGATGTAGAAGCCCATTGATCAATTTGAAACAATGCTCTTTGTACAGGAAAACCTGTACCAGGATCTACATTTATGGTGTTAGCGCCATTAGCAGCACCGTTTGGAACCACAGTTGCAGCTGTAGAAGGAAAATTAGCTACCGAAACAGTCGATGTAGACAAAACCAATCCAGAGTTAGTTAAGGCATCATCAGCATTTATCAAAGCTTGAGCATAATTTTTTCTATATAAATACATTCTTGCTTTAAATGCTCTAATAAAGTTACTGTTAATAAATTTATAAGCAGTTGGTCCAGTTGGATTAACTAAATTAGCTTGCGCGTAAGCTAAATCACTTTCAATTAACTTAAAAACTTCACCATTTGTTGACCTTGGAATATCTTGATCAGCAGTAGGCACAAAATCTACAAGCATAACACCAGGAGCCGCATCATTACTTAAATCTGTAGAGAAATAAGTCAACAATTGAAAATGAGAAAAAGCTCTTAATGCTCTAGCTTGAGCTAAAATAGAATTATACTGAGCCGTTTCTGATGCTTTAGGAGTATATAATGCAGCTCCTCTCAAAAGTCTGTTACAATAATTAATAGTATTGTAATGGCCGTTCCAAATATTTGCAGCAAAACCATTTGTAGTTAATAAGAAAAATCTTTGAGTTTCATTCGAAACTAGACCGCTACCTATGGCAACTTCGTCAGTCAGTAATGACGATACCAAAATTTCATTCTCAGTACCAAGCCTATCATAAGTTTCATTCAAAAATAACTGTATATTATTTACAGATGTAAATAACCTAGCGTCATTCAATTCTCCCGCTTGTACAATATCAGTTGCATCTGAACAAGAGAAAAAGACTGCCAATACACTTAAAATTAATATTCTTTTTTTCATTTTTTTATTTTTTTAAAAATTAATGTCTACACTAAAAGTATACAATTTTGGAGTTGGAAAATAACCAGTTGTAGAAGCTCTAAACGTCTCAGGGTCAAATCCTCTCCATTTTGTAAAAGTCAAGATGTTTTCTCCTTGCAATCTAAAACGAAGACTTTTCATAAAAGTTCTTTCTAAAAATTTAGATGGAACACTATATCCAACACCTAGATTTCTTAAACGTATGAAAGATGCATCTTGCAAGAATCTATCAGAAATATCAGCTGCATCAATATTAGCAGCATTCCATGAAGGAACATCAGTATTAGTGTTAGTCGGCGTCCATGCATTCAATATATCGGCTGATACAGCAAATAATTCTGCATTTCTAATATCCATCAAACCTTGGTAATCAATATCAAATCTATAAAAATCTGCTGAATAGGCAAAGGCAGCATCAAGGAAAAATCCTTTATAAGAAGCGTTAAAACCGAATCCACCTTGATAAACTGGTAAATTATTTTTACCTGATAACCTTCTGTCAGCATCCGTAGGATTTTCTGTATCAGCACCATTTATGTCTGTAAACAAAAGATTACCATTTACAGGGTTAACACCTTTGTAAGGTACTACATAATACTGATTTGCTGGACCTCCAATAGCATTTGCAAAATCAGTACCAATTCTTTGCTTACCAGTTCCGTCATTTAATACACCTAAATCTGTTATCTTATTTTTGTTATAAGCACCATTTGCATAGATGGCAAGTTTAAAATCTGAATTTTTAAGTACATCATATCTCAAAGACAACTCTATACCTTCGTTAGATAGCGCTCCATTATTACCTGCTAAATTGGTTATACCATTAGATGAAGAAATAGGAATACTAGTATACAAGTCAGTAGTTACTCTTTTGTAAACATCAAAAGAACCAGATAATCTGTTTTTTATATTAAAATCTAAACCAACGTTAGCTTGAGAAGTGGTTTCCCACTTTGCATTTACGTTTGCGATAGAAGAAACACCAAATGAAGGTGCATTACCATATCCAGTTTGGGTACTATTTAAATCACGAACTATTTGGGTTCCGTTAAAAATAGTAGCTGCATCACTATCCTGATCCCTAGCTACAATATTCTGATTACCAGCAGTACCATAAGATGCTCTTAATTTTAAATCAGTAAAAAATTTATTATTTAACATAAAGTCTTCTTTACTAATATTCCATCTTGCTCCAACTGAATAAAAAGTAGCCCATTTATTTTCGTTGATAAACTTTGAACTTGCATCTCTCCTCACAGTAGCAGCTATACCGTATTTAGAATCAAAATCATAATCCATGGTAGCAAAATAAGAGAATAAACCAGCATCTACTCTTGATGCCCCTACAGCTGGAGCATAAGTAAATGGTAACGCTAAGCTATAAGTAATATAACCAGTACCAGCACCCGGAGACCAAGTTAATGGATTCAGACCTGTTTGTTGATAGAAAAACGATCTTCTATGAGCTTTTAAATACTCCATAAAAACAGAAGCGTCTAAAGTATGCTTTCCTGATTCAATTTTATAGTTTAACTGATTAGTTGAATTGAAAGAAAATTCTCTGTTTGAACGAATTGTTTCAAGACCATGAAAAGCTTGTCCTGCACCTACTGCTCTTACAACAGAAAGATAAGCATCTGGTCCAATTGCAAAAGTTCTTTTATCTTCTGCATAATCACCACCAATAGTACTTTTGAAAGTTAAATTTTTTGTCAATTTAAAACCTAAATTAGCCGAAACAATTGTTTTTAATTCTTCAAAAAAACTTGGAGCATTATTAGTTTTTAATAAATCTTGCAACATAAAAGGAGTAAGTTCAAGTGCTGGAGATCCAAACTGAGCAAATAACTGCGCACCACTTTGATAAGTATCAGGCCTTAAATACGTTGGGGAAAGCAAATATCCATTTAGTGGATTTTGCAAAATATTATTATTAATACCCGCTCTTGTTTCCTGTTCTAGTTGTTTTCTTTTTGAAAACGCAGTTGTAACATTAGTTCCATATGTTAATCTTCCATTTGAAGATTTACCAGAAAAATTAGATCTGAAAGTAAATCTTTTGAAATCAGTTGTCGGAACGATACCATCTTGTTGAAAGTAGCTTAAAGAGGTAAAACTTTTAGTGTTTTCTCCACCTAAAGAAAAGCTAACATCTTGACTTGAAGTTTTACCAGATCTAAAAAATACCTTTTTCCAATCTGTATTTACAGCGTAAGAATCGATGTTATTTACATTTACTGTAATACCTGGACCAACACCTGTAAAACCTGGACCAGCTCCAAAAGCTTTTTGAATTCCTAAATGTTGTTTTGCATTAACCAAATTGTAATCATCTCCTCTAAATTCTGAAACACCATAAGAAGAAGTATAATTTACAGATAATGCAGAGTTATAATCTCCTTTTTTGGTAGTAATTACAATAACTCCATTAGTACCTCTGTTACCATAAACCGATGTTGCAGAAGCATCTTTAAGTACAGAAACACTTTCTATATCATTTTGATTTAGGTTTCTGAAAAAAGCTTGAGTTAAAGGCACACCATCAATAACATACAAAGGATCAAGACTAGCATTTAATGAAGAGGCTCCCCTGATGATAATATCAATTTTGTTACTCCCAGGTTGACCAGATGCTAATGCAATATTAGTACCTGCTAATTGGCCTTGCAATGATTGCAATACGTTAACATTAGGTCTTCCTTCTATTACTTTCGCTGTAACAGTCTGAGTGGATCCTATTGTCTTTGCTTTTGTAGAAGTTTTACCATAAGCACCTACAACTACTTCCTGCAAGTTAACACTTGCGTCCTTAAGCTTAACATTTAATGAACTAGAAGCCCCTACAACAGCTTGGGTATTTTGCATACCAACAAATGAGAATATTAGAACATCTCCAATTTTAGCCTTAATCGAATAAGTTCCATCCAAAGTAGTTTGCACACCTGTCTTTGAACCTTTAATTAAAACATTTACGCCAGGAATAGGTCCTGTCGCATCTGTAACAGTACCTGTTATAGTTCTTTCCTGTGCAAAAGCGAATTGCATTGACAGTGCCAATAGCAACGAAAAAATCCATTTAAATTTTGATCTCATAAATTTATTTTTTTTGAGTTTGTTAAAAGACAAAACTATTAATTAATTATTAATTAACAAACTTTTAATAGTTAATATTAAATATATATTAAATATAGTCAAAGTCCGTAATAGATTGTTAAAAAAGTTTGAATTTCCAATAAAATATTAACATTCTTACAAAAAATACAGATTTAATACTCATATATATTAACAACTTTAAAACTTGTTTGATTTCAAAAAAAAAAAATCCATTTTGTAGTGATTGAATAATAAATAAAAGTATGCTTCAAATAAATTGTATTAAATATTATATTTAAATAATCAGAGAATTATTTAAATATAATTCAAAAAAAAAGGTAACTTTTAACAAAAAAGCATCTAATATAAATTCATTTATTGTTATTCAAGAATTTTTTTAGATTTTTATTGTTTCTATTCCTTTTATCATTTCTGAATTTATTTAGTTTTTTTTTAGAACAATAAAACTTTTTGAATTTAACTTGAGTTATATTTAAAAAATATATTTTAATTTTTATAGATTATCATTAAATTGTAAAATCTGGATTAAGCTTATCTAAACCTTATAAAAAATATATAGATAATTTATCAGTAATTTATAATAATAATTTTATGATACCCTTTTAACGAGAGTAAAAAGAAAACTTATTTAAATTCAGTCAACAATTTAATAACTTTAATTAAACTGCATGAAAATAACTAGACATACTTTCGATCCTTTCTATCCTCATTTTATCTATGGCGATTTTGCGTTTTGATACTTAAAAATAATAGCAAAAAGCAAAAGAGAATTTTTTTTATAAGTATTTCAAAACACTAATCTTTAAAATTAAAACTTACTATCTAAAAAAAAAAAAACGTGTAAGCTTATTGAAAATATAAATGCGTAAATTCTTATAAAAATTAATAACAAATCCATATTATTTAATAAATTGAATAAATTGAATAAAAATGAAAAATTTATATAAAAGAAGATTGAAAAAATATTGCTCTAAAGAAAACCCAAATTAAGTTAAATCACCTTCTCACATACTCTTAATATTCAATTAAATATTAAATACTTTGGAATATATTATCAAATAACAAATACTCGTTGATAAAAATTTTATAGAAACAACAGTATAAAAATATTCACAAAAGAATATTGAAATTTAAATAAATATTTAAAAAAAAAAATATTTGAAGTAATAAAACCATAAAAGGGAAATATAGAAATTAGCTCAGATTTAAAAGTAAATATTTTAATCAATAGTTCACGTCAAGTAATAATTCCATATAATTTTTTTTCAATGAAACATAAATCTAGAATTGGATAGTAAACAATGAAATTTTTTATAAATTCACGCTTAAACATGACTATAACAAGAGAATATTGCATTGTTATTAAACTAAACATCATCTGAAGCATAAGCTTTAAGAAAAAAACTTTAAAAAATTTATCTATTTAAAAACAAAACAACTTACCAAATATTATTTATTTAGTCATTTTCAAAAATATTATAAAAATTCTCTCAAAATTATAGAATGAAAAATAAGGTGTATTTTTAAATATACTTCAACAGACTTAAAGAGTTTATTAAGTCTTTGAATTAAAACAAATACATTATAAAAATGAAAATACCTACCTAACAAAACATATCAACGAATATTATGGAGAAGTGAACCTTTTTTAAAAGTCTATAGTTCATATATAAAAGATATGCAGAAAATGACTTATCCAAAATCATAAAGATAAATCAGGTTATGAATTCAAAGAAATATTAGTAAAACTGCTTACCTGTTCGAGTAAAATTATCGATTCATAATATGATTTAAACAAATCATTTAATAGAAGGAAGAACATCAAGAATATAATAACAAAAAATAATATAAAGTTGAAAAAAGAAGATATCAGAACACTCTTAAAATAGTTAGAAAATCATTTAATGTATTTAAAAAAATATTACCAAATAATTTTATTATCAAAAGGATGGCAAAAACACTAAATTTGATAATCTTTTAGATTAATTTTTTTGCAAACTAAAGAAAAAAAAGTTTTTGAAAAAATATTTATATATTAAAAGTATCAATATTCTTTAAACATTGATAACAATAAAAAATTCTTTAAAATGACAAGTCAAACCGACATGTTTTCTTTTGTCTGCATAAATCTATCGCTTTTTAGCTACTACTACACTAAGTCAACACCTCTTGAATTTTACAGAGTAAATTAATACCTTAAATTAAACTAATATTGAAAACTCTACGATAAATATAATTATACCTATAAAAGGTATCATATCAATATAATTTTCAAAAATAAAACACTAGAATAGAGCTCTTCTTTTTTTTATAATATAAGTTCAAGTTTTAAATGCAACTGATAAAAAAAATAACAAAACAAACCATTTTTACAACATTACCCTATTTATTAAAAATGAATATATTAACAATTGTCAACATTATTAATTTTATTAAAATTAGTGTTTTAGAAAACTTTTAAAAGTTTTAGAATAATTATTTATAATTCTGAACTGGTTGAATAGTTGTAAAATAATACTTCATTACTGATAGTTTATAGTATATCAAAAAGATATAATCTTCGGTTAATAAAGTATACGAATATCAATTTCATATTCTTTTATTCAAGTTAAATCATCATTCGAAAAATTATGTTGATCTAAAAAAAGTTTTCGGCTATTTCAGAACAATAACTTTAACTTCTATTCCCATTATTTTGAATTAGATATTTTGACTTACACCAATTATTGAAAGAACTTAAAATCCATAATTAATTCAAGATTGACAAGGAAATATGTTCTACTTCAAAAACAATTTGAGATATAGTTTTAATCTTTTAACACAAGTTTTACTTAACGGATTTAACATTTTTTTTACTAGTAATTATTTTTGGAATTATAAAATTTAGGTAAAACAATTCATAAAAAAAAACCTTCTCATTAAGAGAAGGTTCATTTTAAAATTTAGTGACCAGGATTTTGCACACATAATTTATTGTACAATAATTCATTTAATGGTATTGGCCATAAATATTGTGTATCACTACTTAATGCTGCAGGAGCAGCACCTTTTATTGGGAAATTTTGACCTAACCTCATAATATCAGGTGAACTAAAACCTTCGCCTAACAATTCTATACGTCTTTCTACAGCTATTTGATCTAATAAAGATTGAACGGTTGTAAAAGAAGCCGCAGTAAATACAGTTGTAGCATCAGATCTACCACGAACAGCATTTAATAATTGAATTGCTCTTGCATCAATTGAATTGCTATTTCTTACAATAGCTTCAGATAAATTTAAAAGGATTTCAGAATAACGGATAACAGGAACATAATCTGGGTCTGCCTGAGGACTTGTCCATTTATGAAGCCATTGTTTGCCACCTGTAACAACATTAAAGTTTCTTCTAGAATCTGATGTCTTCCAACCTGTATTAGAAATAATACCTTGTGGTGATAAAGAATATTCACTACCCCCATTAGAAGTTGAATTATAATAGAAAACTAAACTATTTTGTGTCCCTGGAGTATCGTTAGAACTAAATGCAAAAGAAAATAAATTTTCAGCAGTCGTAGCTCTACCATAAACAGTACTTATAGATGCAGCTAATGCATTAGAAACTCCAGTTGGCGCACTAAAAGGTGCTGCATTAGAGACAATTTTATTACCCTCAGTAACTACATCAGCATATCTTCCCATACTTAAAAGAACTCTTGTTTTTAAAGCTATTGCTGTATTTCTATGAGCTCTTGTAGTATTATTAATAGCAGATGAATTTGTTAAAGGTAAATTAGTCTCAGCATAATTTAAATCCTCTAAAATTTGTTTATAAATATCTGCTACAGAAGATCTAGCTAAATCACCTCTTCCGGTTCCAGTTTGAGGAGTAATTCTTAGCGGTAAACCAGGAGAAGCTCCATTATCTGCAGTAAAAGGTTTAGCATACAAAGTTACAAGAGAATAGTAAGACAATGCTCTTAAAAAACGAGCTTCTGCTGTGTATCTCGCTTTTAAAGCACCTGAAAGAGATCCTGATTCAACACCACTTATAACAATATTAGAACTATTGATTGCATTATATGCAGCTGTCCATAAATTTTGCACTTCATTGGTTGAAGATTGTATACCAAAGTTCCAAACAAATAAGTTTGTAACTCCATTATTTCTTTCATTTAAAAATTCAGGACCTCTAACGTCTTGATAATTAAAAAAACGTCCTCCATAGAAATTACCAACTTTTACACGACCGTAAACACCTAATACTAATTGCTCAACCCTTTCTGGAGTTGCAAATGCATTAGCGTCACTAATTCTTGTTTGATTCACTGGATTAAGTGCATCATCGTCAGTACACGATACGATGAACAAAACAGCCATCAGTGATAAAAATAAATTTTTCATAATTGTTATTTTTTTAAAAATTATAAACCTAAGTTAAAACCAAAAGAGAACGTTCTTGCCATTGGCGCAGAATTTCTATCAACACTTGGAGAACCATTAGCATTACCATTACTTGAAATTTCAGGATCAAAACCAGAATAATCAGTGAAAGTGAAAGCATTTTGAGCACTAATGTAAAATCTGAAACTTGACAATTTAAGAGGATCTAAAATACTTTTTGGCAAATTATAACCTAATGCTATGTTACGAACTTTAACAAAATCCCCTTTTTCTAAATTGTCAGAAATAGGTAATGAAGAACCATTTGAAACGTTATCACCAAAAACAATTCTTGGGATTTCAGTAATATCTCCTGGGTTTTGCCAACGTGTTAACACTTCAGCTGAATTGTTCCAAACACGTTGATCACGCAGACCTGCTTGGGTTCCATTGTAAACATAATTTCCTCCAGAGAAATATAATGCAACATTCAAATCAAATCCTTTATATGAAAATGTATTGTTTAAACCTCCAAAAAATGTTGGTAAAGCTGGACCATAAACTTTAGCATCTAGCGCTTGGTTAGGCGCACGTGTTATAGCTCCGTCACTTACTCTTGTCCAACGACTAGCTAAAGGTGCTGAATGATCGTATTGAACTGCTGTACCATCTCCATGATAAAATATTCTTCTACCATTAGCAGGATTAACACCATCAGTTCTAACTAAATAAAAATTACCAATTGATTGTCCAACTCTGATTATGTTAGCATTCTCTAATTGAGTTGCAACTATAATATCAGAATTATTAGCATCAAGTGCTGTAACTAGATTTTTTTGAGTTGTAATATTGAAACTTGCATTCCACTTAAAACTACCTTTATCGAAAATTTTAGCATTTAAAGTTAATTCATAACCCGTATTTTTCATACTACCCACGTTAGCTAAAATAGCATTTCCAGGAATACCTAAGGATGCAGCTTGTGGAACACTTAAAATTAAACCATCAATTAAGTTTTTATAATAACCCAATTCACCAGAGATACGGTCGTTAAATAATCCAAAATTTAAACCAAAATCAGTTTTACTACTGGTCTCCCATTTTAAATTTTGATTACCAGCACGGTTATAAAATAATGTTGTGTTTGCTCCATTTACACCTGCATCAAAAAAGCTACTTGAAGCAAAATCATTTAAACCTTGGTTGTTACCAACAACACCATAACTAGCTCTGAACTTAAATTGATTAACAATTTCAGGACTAATAATATTTTTGAAGAAGTTCTCATCTGCTAATGACCAACCTACAGATCCACCCCAGAAATTACCCCATTTGTTTGATGGAGAAAATGCAGAGAAACCGTCACGTCTAGCATTTGCTGAAATGAAGTATTTTTTACTAAAATCATAACTTACACGACCAAAATAAGACTCTAAATAATTCTCAGTAAGCAAATTACCTGAAACAACTATTGTATTAAAACCACCTTGATATTCATTAAAAAATGGATCTGATACTCCCCTTCTTGAAGCACCCCAAGAATCAACTTTTGAATATTGACGTTCAGAACCAACTAAAACACTAAGATCTTGATTATCTGAAAATCTAACATTATAATCTAATACGTTTTGAATAGATTTTCTAGCATATCGATTCATAGTATTAGTAGCAGCTCCTGCAAATTGCTGACCGTTTCCGTTTAAAGGACCTAGAAATTCTTTATTTTCAACTAACAGATTATCAATACCGTATAAAGATTTAAAATTCAAGCCCTTAGCTAGTTTTAACCCAAGGTAAAAATTAGATATAATATGATCGTTTTGATTAGAAATACTGTTATTATCTAAAATGTACTTAATATTTGGCCATTGTAACGCAGTAAGGTTATTCCCCTGACCTATTTGAGTTGGTGCTAAATTATAAGTACCATTATTATTAAAAGGTCCAACGTTAGGAGCTTGAGCGAAAGCTAACCTAGCTGCACCAGACGAATCAAAATTAGACCCAGCAACAGATCCAGTACTAATACCATTGTTTCTTGAGTTGGTATAATTGAATGTACCCCCTAAAGTCAACCAATCCGTAACTTTTTGATCCAAAGTAAAACGACCTGTTTGTCTTCTGAAATCATTATTAATAAAAATTCCTTCTTGTTCTAATTGACCTGCTGATAAGAAATACTTTGTATTTTCGTTTCCACCAGAAATACTAACACTGTGATTTATAGCTGTACCTGTTCTATAGGTTAAATCATACCAATTTGTATTTACTAACTTACCATTAGCATCGGTCATAGTATAAAAACCTCTTGTAGTACCATTTGCGGGTGTTCCAGCATTTCTCAAACCTTCGTTTTTAATATCTGTAAACTGTTGAGCATCCAATACGTCGATTAAATTAAAAGGACTTGTAAAACTCACAGATGAGTCTAAATTAACAGAAAATTTACCAGCTTTACCTTTCTTAGTAGTAATTAAAATTACACCAGCAGCCGCACGAGAACCATAGATTGCAGCAGAAGAGGCATCTTTCAATACTTCAACACTTTCAATATCAGCTTGATTAATATTTGCTAAAGGATTGTTAGCTGCCTGGTTTTGATTAAGATTATCTCCATTCCAAGATGGAACACCATCAACAACAATTAAAGGATAAGAACTTAAAGTGATAGAATTCACTCCTCTAATTCTAATAACTGCTTGATTTCCTAATACCCCATTTGGCTGAGAAACGTTTACACCTGATGCAGCACCAGAAAGTGCCTGATCAAAACTTTGAACAGGGATATTTTTGATTTTATCACCACCAATCTTTGCTATTGCGCCAGTTACATTTCTTTTCTTTTGAGTACCATAACCTACAACTATAACTTCTTCTAATGCATTATTTGCATCTTGCAATTTCACATTAACCGTTGAAGCTCCCGTTACGTTAACAACAGATTCTTTCATTCCAATAAATGAAAAAACTAATGTTTGTCCTATTGTTGCTTTAATAGTGTATTTTCCTGACAAATCAGTTTGAACACCAACCTTAGTACCTCTTACCACAACATTTGCACCAGGAATAGGACCAGATGCATCTGATACAATACCTGAGATAGTTCTTTCTTGTGCAAAAGAAAACTGCATAGAGAACGCTAATAAAAGCGTAAAAATCCATTTAAATTTTGATCTCATATTAAATATGTTTTGATTTAGTTATGGAACAAAAATCATAATAAAATATTAAAGAAACAAATTTTTAGAAAATTTAACACTAATCACGTTACAATTAAATTGTAATCCGTAACAATCGTGCATCTAATAGACTTAAAAAAAATCAAAACAGTCAATTTTAATTTTAATTTTGCAAAAAAAACCACATGCTACTATCTCATCATTACAGTTCAACTCAAGAAGCAGGAGCTGATGAGGCCGGAAGAGGCTGTCTAGCTGGACCAGTTACAGCTGCTGCAGTAATACTTCCTGAAAACTGTTTTATCCCATTGTTAAACGATAGTAAAAAATTATCCGTTAAAAACAGAAACGAATTAAAACCTATTATTCAAGAAGCTGCGGTCACTTATGCCGTTACACATCTAGAGCCTATAATTATTGATGAAATAAATATTTTAAATGCATCAATCAAAGCTATGCAGGAATGCATACTGAAATTAAATCCAAAACCTATATCGATAATTATTGACGGTAATTCTCCTTTTTTACCTAAAACCGGTATTAAAAATCGTGGCGGCTTTATTTTTAGCGAAGCTGATATTGAAATTTTAACTACAACACCAAGTGTTTGTATCATAAAAGGAGACGCAAAATACCAAAGTATAGCCGCTGCTTCAATATTAGCAAAAACATATCGGGATGAATACATGAACACTATTCATGAAGAATTCCCTATGTATAACTGGAATAAAAACAAAGGTTACCCTACCAAAGATCATAGAGAAGCCATAAAAAAATATGGCATCACAAAATACCATCGTTTGAGTTTTAGATTACTGCCTGAACAATTAAAGCTCATCTTATAAATAAAGAATCACTTTACCAAAATTGTACAGTGTTATTTTAAGTTTTCTTTTTAATTTTGAGAATAATTAAGTTAATAAATCACAATAATTTTCTTTTAAAACTTTTAAAAAAGGACATTGAAGCCATTTATTTCTTGAGAAATTATATTTATTTATAATAGGTAAACAAAAATAAACGTTTTTTAAGTCAAAAAAATTGACAATTGAAAATCGACTTGAGTTAATCTCTACCTTATTTAAAATAGAAAATAACTCAATGAGTTTATGAAAATTTATTTTACTTCAAGGTACATTCAAAAAGATTTTTAAAATGATATAGGATTTTTTCTTTAATTTCAATTTCATTTACCCGATCTACGCCTAGTTCCACGTTTAAGGAAGTTACAGCTTTTCCTTTTATACCACACGGAATAATATTATCAAAATACCCTAAGTCAACATTCACATTTAATGCAAACCCATGCATGGTAACCCACCGCGATGCTCGAACACCCATGGCACATATTTTTCTAGCAAATGGTGTCCCTACTCCAAGCCAAACACCTGTCTCCCCTTCGCTACGCCCACAGGCAAGACCGTATTCTTGTAGTGTAAGAATAATCGACTCTTCTAATAAACGAAGGTACTTATGAATGTCTGTAAAAAAATTTTCTAAATCGATAATTGGGTAGCCTACTATTTGTCCTGGGCCGTGGTAGGTAATGTCACCGCCTCTATTAATTTTATAAAAAGTAGCACCTTTGGCTTCCAATTGCTTTTCAGATAAAAGCAAGTTAGTCAAGTCACCGCTTTTACCAAGTGTATACACATGCGGATGCTCTACAAAAAGAAAATAATTAGGTGTAGCCAATTCAAGTTCTTCTCGACGATTCCGAATTTTTAAATCTACAATACCCTTGAATAATTCTTCTTGGTATTCCCAAGTTGCTTTGTAATCTTTATTTCCTAGGTCTTGAAGTTGGATTTTTTTATTCATTTTATTTAATTTTCAAACAGCACTTTAAATCCTAGTTGATCACTATTCGCTTTTAAGTTTTCTATAGGAATCTCAACCACAAAGCTTTTTTTATCCTCTGAAATCTTAGCGTCCTTTAATGAGATGCTTTTTATTTTTTTGGGGAAATGATATTCTAAAGAATATTTACATTCCTTAAACATATCCTCCATTTTTTTTGACAATTCATCATCAGATTCTTTTGCAGCACTCTTTTTTTTGTTTTTAGAAGTAGAAATTGCTTTCTTGATTTCTTTATTATTTTTATCTAATACTTTCTTTTCAAAACTAGCACCATCATAAGCAAACGAAGTTCTAAAATCATTCTCGTCCTCTGATTTTTTAGAAATCTTACCTCCTAACCTTTTATCTGATAATGATAATACCTCAGCACTTTTTAGAGGAGACACCATATTTTTCAAGCTATCTAAAGACGCAAAATCAAATGCCATATTGTATTCAAACAGCTGTTTTTCTTCATTGACTTTTAAATTGATTTTAAAATCCTCAAGCAATTTTAACTGCTCTTTTTCTACCAAAGAGAGTTTACCAATGCTGTCACTCATTTTTGCAAACATTTCCTTGAATGTAAAAACGGTATCTACATTTTTAGAAACTTTTGCAGAGTCACTTTTTGGTCCTCCCATTTTTAATAAAGCAGCCATATCAAAACCATACGAAAATGTTCCTGAACCGTTTTCATTTATTACCATTTTCTCTTTTATGGTACAACTCACTATTAAAAAAAGAACCAAAAGAAATACTGCTGTTTTTTTCATATTTTTTTTTTCAAAGATACAAACTAAAGATACAAACTCTTGGCAAAAGAAATTGAGTACATTACTATTCAAAAACCACCTCAAGATTAGTGCTTTCTGGATTTTGCAAACAATCTGTAATTTTAAAATCTATTTGTAAAGATTTTTGATCAAGACTAATTTGTGCTTTTGGATTTGAAACCGATTTTATTTTCACTGGAAACTGGTATTTTAGCACAAAATTTTGAACTATTTTAAATTTAGAATAATGATTTTTATAAGCCTCTATTCTTTCTTGTTCTGATTTAAGTCTTTCAACATCCGTTATTTTAACAATCCGTTTGAAAATTTTACCATCATAATTGTATTGCACACTAAAATAATGTTCCTCGGCAGCTAGTGCATAATTGTGAATAATATCGCTTACATAATTTTCGGTTTTTAAAAGGTCCGCAACTTCATCAACTGCTTTGAATTCTTGCGTAAAGGTGGTTCGAAAATGTTTTTCGATTGAACTTTTTTTAATATGAACAATTACTGGACTAAATTTTTCAAAAACCTCTTTTTCAAATTTTGTTAGTCTAGAAAAAGTTTCTTGGTTTTTAGCAATGACATCCTTAAAAACATAGGTAGTATCCTTGAATTCCTCTTCTTCTTTAGAATATTCTTCACCCACTAACATCTGGTAACTCTGCTCTTCTCTTAGCACCTCTTGCACTATTTTCCCTGACCCATCAGTGTTTATTATAATTGTTTCGGTAATTTGACAGCTTGTTAATACGATTAGGCATACTAAACCTACATATTTCTTCATAAGAACTACATTCATAATTAATAAATTCAAATATACATGAATTGTGCTATTTTTCGGGTGTTATGAAAAATATATATTCTGGAATTGCCCTGATAGCAGCGGCATCCTTTTTTTTCTTGTTTTTACAAGAAAAAAAGATAGAGCGAATAGCAGGAATAGACGCCAACTGAAGGGTGATTGCGTGCATCAAAAAAGAAAAAAAGGAGTCTTGATAAACTTTAAATTTTGAATCTTAAGTAGTATCTTTGCAAACTTAAAAAAGCATAAAATGGCATTATCCGAACAAGAAATATTACGCAGAGAAGCACTTACTGAATTACGAAACCTAGGTATTGAGCCTTATCCAGCAGCTGAATTTGTTACGACGGTTTACTCTAGCGAAATCCTAGCCGATTTTGAAAAGTACGAAGGTAAAGAAGTTGTTTTGGCAGGTCGTTTGATGGGAAAACGTATAATGGGAAAGGCCTCATTTGCTGAATTGAAAGACGCCGAAGGCCGTATTCAAGTATATATTTCAAGAGATGATGTATCAAATGACGAGGAAAAAACAATGTACAATGTAGTATTTAAAAAGCTATTGGATATTGGTGATTTTATAGGGGTACGCGGAACGGTTTTTAAGACACAAGTTGGTGAAATATCTGTTCATGTTTATGGATTAACAGTGCTTGCTAAAGCGTTGAAACCACTACCAGTTGT
Source organism: Flavobacterium sp. GNP011 (assembly GCF_056428925.1). Lineage (NCBI taxonomy): Bacteria > Pseudomonadati > Bacteroidota > Flavobacteriia > Flavobacteriales > Flavobacteriaceae > Flavobacterium > Flavobacterium sp. GNP011. The sequence continues at coordinate 224,176 of NZ_JBWJVJ010000005.1, forward strand.
AAAAACAGATGCCGATGGTAAAACGCACGATGCTTTTGCCGATCCTGAGCAAAGATACCGCCGTCGTTATGTTGATTTAACTGTAAACGATCATGTAAAAGAAACATTCATCAAGCGTACCAAGTTGTTTAACGCCATGCGTTCTTTTTTTAACAACGCGGGCTACCTTGAAGTTGAAACTCCAGTTTTGCAACCCATTCCAGGAGGAGCCGCTGCAAGACCGTTTATTACACACCACAATTCACTTGATATTCCGCTTTACATGCGTATTGCAAATGAATTGTATTTAAAAAGATTGATTGTAGGTGGATTTGACGGGGTTTATGAATTCTCTAAAAACTTTAGAAATGAAGGAATGGACAGAACGCATAATCCAGAATTTACTGCCATGGAAATATATGTAGCCTACAAAGACTACAACTGGATGATGAAATTTACCGAAAATTTACTAGAGCACTGTGCACTAGCGGTTAATGGTACAAGTGATGCAACATTTGGGGAGTATAAAGTCAATTTTAAAGCGCCTTATGCACGCGTAACAATGACGGATTCTATAAAGCATTTTACAGGTTTTGATATTTCTGGTAAAAATGAAGCTGAATTATTTGAGGCAGCCAGAGGAATGGGCATTGACGTTGATAAAACGATGGGAAAAGGAAAGCTTATTGATGAAATTTTTGGCGCTAAATGCGAAGGAAACTACATTCAACCTACTTTTATTACTGATTACCCTAAAGAAATGTCGCCACTTTGTAAACAACATCGCGATAATCCTGAATTGACAGAGCGTTTTGAATTAATGGTATGCGGAAAAGAAGTTGCGAATGCGTATTCTGAATTGAATGATCCTATTGATCAAAGAGAGCGTTTTGAGGACCAAATGCGCTTAGCAGAAAAAGGTGATGACGAAGCTATCGGAACGATAGATGAAGATTTCTTGAGAGCTCTTGAGTATGGTATGCCACCTACGTCAGGTTTAGGTATAGGTATGGACAGATTGATGATGTTTTTGACTAATAATTCTTCTATTCAAGAAGTATTGTTGTTTCCACAAATGCGTCCTGAGAAAAAACAAGTTAAAATTGAGCTTGAGGAAGACGAAAAATTAATTGTAACACTTTTACAAGTAAATAACAATCAAATGGAATTTGGTTTATTGAAAATACAATCGCAATTGAGTGGTAAAAAATGGGACAAAGCTATGAAAAACCTTTCATCATTAGGCATGACCGAAGTTGTAGTTGAGGGCGATGTGAAAGCTTGCCGATTGAAAGAATAATTTTTTTTAATAAAAGAAAAAAGGAACTTCATTTTGGAGTTCCTTTTTTTTTGAATCCATTGTAATTAAAAATAATTTAATCTTAACTTTAAAATACATTAATTTGTTCAAAGATTCAAACCTTATCTAACGAATAAAAAAGGTCTTTTATGGAGTTGTTAGATGTATCATAAAATCACTGGTACGTTAAATCTGTCATAAAAATAATACGGTTTTTAATTTAAACTCTATTTTTACTCCAAAAAAATAGATATGAAAAAAATCACAACATCATTATTTGCATGCTGTTTTTTTGCATTTGCAAATGGACAAGCTAAAGAGGGCCAACTCTTAAAAGGCAAGTGGTTAATTGAAGCCAATACTGGTTTTGGTAACAATGTAGGTTCTACAGCTTTATATTTTAGTAATTCTAATGGGGTAAACTCCTTTAATATTGGAGCAGAAGGTGGCTATTTTATTAAAGATAATCTATCTATTAAACTTGGTTTGGGCTATGGAGAAATTGACGGAAAGGGCGAACCTCTTGCTTACAAAATTGGAGCTAAATACTATATTAAAGGCATGATTCCTGTTGAACTTTCGTACAATGGTATCGGTTTTGGCCAAGCTGATTTAAATCCTACGTATGTAGGAACTCAAATTGGTTATGCTGTATTTTTGGGAAAAAATGTGAGTATTGAACCTGGAATAATATATAATTTTGCAACACACAAGCAGTTTTATGACAACCAGTTCCTGTTAAACATTGGTTTTGCATTGCATTTTTAAAATAAAAAGTAATCAAAAAAACAAGCCGGCTCCCTGCAAGGAGTCGGCTTACTAATTCAAAACAAAACTAACTAAATATTAAAAACCTAAACCTACAGCCATTGCAGTAGCTTGAACATTTACATCTGTGATTTTTGTTGCCGCACCTGTAGCTAGATTGATGCTATATACAGAGGTAACGTTATTTACTTTAAGCAATGCAAAAGCTGTAGTACTATTTCCTCCAATATCAAATCCACTATCAGCATCTACATTTATACCTAAACTTCCTATTGATACAAGAGTTCCATTATTAGGCGGATCTTGACGGAAAAGAGTATCTGTTTGTGAGTCTATTACAAATAAAACCGTTGTTGTTGCACCCGCTATATTATTTGTGTATGCACCTGCAGTAACAGCTGGAGTTCCAGGATTTAAATTTCCGTCAACTGCTACAACAGTACCTAAATCCGGGTGTAAACGTAAATTTTGACCTGTATTACTCACTAAACGTATTCTATCAACAGTAGGATTAAAATCAAAACCAAAAGCAGTACCTACTAACGCAGTTCCAAATGCAGAACCTACAACAGTTAAAGCTCCACTTGCCGTATTCACTGTAAAAAGTCTACTTTGATTTGACACAGCATACAAACCACCATTTGCCGGTCTAAAATCCAGTCCTACGATAGATTCATTTGTTGCTAATCCTGTTAAAGCAGCCGAATTGTTAGTTCCGTTTGTTGGGTTAAAACGAAATAACATATTAGTACTTGTAGTAGCATAAGCAATAGGATTTGTTTTAAAAGCAATACTAATCACCGAATTTGCAAATTTACCAACATCAACTGCTTTACCTGTAGCTAAATCAATTGTGAATAATGTAGTAACATTAGCATTGTTAGTAACTGCTAATGCGGTAGAGTTATCAGGTAAAATGTCCATATCTCCTACCCCTTGAAAGTTAACGCCTAGATCCCCCACAACTTGCAGTGTCCCATCATTTGGAGGTGTTTGCATGTACAATTTATCTTGCTCAAAATCTATATCGTACAACATGGTTGTTGTAGCTCCAGCAATACTATTGGTATATGCTACGGCACCAATTTTTGCATTTGCACCACCATTTATAGCGCCATCAGTTGCAACTACTGTACCTAACTCAGGGTGCAATCTCAAATTTTGACCAGAATCTGTAACCAATCTAATTCTGTCAACTGTTGGATTAAAATCAAGCGAAGCATTTGTACTAGCTAAAATAGGCGCAAAAGTAGTTGAACCCAATACAGTTGCCACGCCACTTTTTTCATTAATAACATACAAACGGCTTGACGAGCCTAAACCGTACAATTGTCCCGTTGCTGGTCTATAATCAATACTCACAATATTTTCTGAAGAGGGCAATCCGACAATTGCAACACTAGAAGACGAAGTCGATAGATTACGCGCATTATAAGTAAGAATCGTGTTATTACTAGCCAGTGCGGTAAAATTTACATCTGGAGCAACAGCTGCCATCATCATATCGTTTGAATCATCGTCATTACATGAAATTGCTGTAAGGGACAAAAATGCTACCCCTAGCAAGGAAGCAAAACCTAAATTAAGTTGTTTCTTTTTCATCGTTTTTTTTATTTGGTTATACAAACATTTACGAAACGATATTTAATTTGGTTTTACCAAATCTATTTTTTTTTGGTTATCCAATGAAAATCAAACTGTAATTTGCTAACTACACTTTAAAATTCTCATGCATTACAGTTAAAAAAAAGAATAAAAAAAACGGGTAAATTAAATCCAATTCTGTTGAAAAAAAGAATGTAAACTTAAAAAAACGTTTCTATATTGCTAAAATTGAAAGAAATAATCCTCCATAACAACCATTTTCTAGATAATTTTTTGTTAAGTATTAAACTTTTTTGTTTCGCATTTGTCCTATAGCAATAAACTTTAAAACAAAAAAAAATGAAAAAATTATTGATTGTAATGGTTTTAGCTTTTGGAATAACAAGTCAAGCGCAAGAAAGAAAAACAAGAACTGAGGGTGCTAAAATGGAACGCATGAGTACCGATCAAAAAAGAGCCTTACAGGTCAAGAAAATGACGCTGGAACTAGATCTTAATGCATCTCAGCAAAAAGAAATTAGTTCACTTCTTGCAGAACAAAGCACTAAACGTGAAGCGATGCTTGCTAATAGAAAAGCCAATAAAACCGCAGAAAAAAAACAACTAACATCTAATGAGCGTTTTGAGCTTAAAAACCAAATGCTAGACAATCAAATTGTGATGAAAGATCGAATGAAAAAAATTCTTTCGACTGAGCAGTTTAAAAAATGGGATGCTTCAAGAACAGAAAGACAGCAGCGAGCTGCTAAAAGACTAGCTTATCAGCATGGTAAAAAAGCGAATAGAATAGAGTCTCACAGAAAATAAAAGCTTAATTTAAAAAACACCCCAAATAGTATCTACTATTTTGGGGCATTTTTTAATAAGTAATTTTTATGTCAATCCTTTTTTAGAAAGTTTTAGACACTTTATCAATGGCTTGAATAGTAAAATCTAGATCTTCATACGTTAGCGCATCGGTAATAAACCAAGTCTCATACGCTGAAGGCGCTATGTAAATTCCTTCTTGGAGTAAGCCATGAAAGAATTTCTTGAATGTTTCATTATCTCCTTTTGCAGCTGTTTGAAAATCTACAACTGCTTTTTCATCAAAATGCACCGATATCATGGATCCTATGGTATTGATAGTAAAAGAAACCTCATTATTAGTTAACACTTTGTTGATTCCTGCTGCTAAATAAGCTGTTTTTTCTTTTAATCGATTAAACACGTCTCTATCTGCGTCTAAGGCTTGTAACATGGCTAATCCTGCGGCCATAGCCAATGGATTTCCAGACAAAGTTCCGGCTTGGTAAACAGGACCTAATGGCGCAAGATAATTCATAATTTCAGCGCGTGCTGCAAATGCTCCTACGGGTAAACCTCCGCCAATAACTTTTCCAAAACAAACAATATCTGAACTAACTCCAACAAGCTCTTGAACTCCGCCTGCAGCAAGTCTAAAACCGGTCATTACTTCATCAAAAATAAGTAGGATTCCATTATCTGAACACAATTGGCGCAAGCCCTCTAAAAAACCTTCTTTAGGTGGAATACAACCCATATTACCTGCCACAGGTTCTACAATAATGGCTGCAATTTCATTAGGATTTGCTGTAATTAATTCCACAACATTATCTAAATCATTGTATCGCGCAAGCAAGGTATCCTTAGCCGTTCCAGCGGTAACACCAGGGCTATTAGGAGAACCAAATGTAATAGCGCCACTTCCTGCTTGGATCAAAAAAGAATCCGAATGTCCGTGGTAACAACCCGCAAATTTGATGATTTTATCTCTTTTAGTATACCCACGTGCTAGTCTGATAGCACTCATACAAGCTTCTGTTCCTGAATTTACAAAACGAATTTTATCAATATTAGGTACCATTTTTATGGCCAAAGCAGCTATTTGGGTTTCAAGCTCAGTTGGCATTCCAAAAGAGGTTCCTAATTTTGCTCTTTCAATTACAGCTTCAACGACAGGCTCATACGCATGGCCTAAAACCATTGGTCCCCATGAATTGATGTAATCTATTAGTTTATTTCCATCTTCATCATACAGGTAAGCACCTTTGGCACTTTTTACAAAAATAGGTGTACCACCTACTGCTTTAAAGGCACGAACAGGAGAATTGACACCTCCAGGAATTACTTTTTCTGCTTCAGCAAAAAGCTGACTACTTCTTTTATATAACATCTAATGGGTACTAATTATGTGTTTATACTTATTTTAAAATTAACCATTGGCCAATAGCGAGTGCGTTATCAGTGAGATTATTTTTTTGTTTTAAATCCTCTACTTGTAAGGCAAATTTCTTTGCAATAGAATATAAAGTGTCTCCTTTTTGAACTTCATAACTATCAGAATTCCAGTCTACTGAATTTTTATTAGAAATATTTAATTCATCGGTGATTTCCTTAATTTTAATATTTGAATTGATCCCTAAAACCAAATCATCATATTGATGCAATTGATACCTTTCTATATATGAAATTAATTTATCAGGATATTTAGGATCTGTGGCGTATCCTGCTTCCCGTAAACCTCTGGCCCATGCTTTGTAATCGCCTTTTTGGTTTTCAAATAATTTAGAATACCTGCTTCGACTAGTTAAAAAGAGCGCATGATCTCTAAAAGATTCTGAAGGATTATCGTATTTTCTAAAACATTCCTGAGAGGCATCATCATCATGATTGACTGTTTCACCAGTCCATCCCACATGGCATTTAATCCCAAAGTGATTATTTGCACTCAATGCTAAATCACCGTTTCCTGCGCCAGACTCAAGAATTCCTTGTGCTAATATAATACTTGCTGGGATACCATAATTTTTCATGTTTCCCATAGCAATGTCCTTAAATTTTGAAACGTATAACACAATGATATCACTAGTCACAACCGTTTTAGAGGTAGAAACTATGACTTCTTTTGGTGCATTATGTACTGTTGCTTTTGATTTTTGAGATACCGTAACGTTTGGTTTTGTTGGCACTTTGGCGATCGGCTTTTTAGCTGATTTATTAGTTTCGGGTTTACCCTTTACAACAGTTGGAACACTTGCTCTTGGTGTGCTTTTTTTAGTTACAATGACAGGTTTAGTAGCATTACAACTTGCTAATACTAGCACTACAAACAAGACTATATATTTTTTAAACATGGATATTAATAGTTGGTAATTGTTTGTTTTTTAACTTGATATTCATGCCTTGAACACCTTGTAAACCTCCTGTATGGATCATTAAAATTTTCGAATTTTCGGGAAAATAATTTTTCTCAATCAAATCAAGAACTCCATAAACCATTTTTCCTGTGTAAATAGGGTCTAGAGGTATTTTAAAATCGTGATAAAACTGATTGATAAATTGTATCAAAGTATCGTTTACCTTGCCGTAACCCCCAAAATGATAATCTGTTTGTAACTCCCAGTTTTTATTCGTTACAAAATTACAAATTTCCTCTTTCAAAAAATCACCTTTTAAAGCAGTAAATCCTAAAACTTTTTGATGCGGTAAAATACTGTTTATAATGCCCGAAATAGTTCCTCCTGTTCCAACGGAGCAACAGATATAATCAAAATAACTATCCTCCTCATTTAATATTTCCTGACACCCTTGTATGGCTAATGCATTAGTTCCTCCCTCCGGAATCAAATAAAAAGCGCCCCATTTTTTAGTCCATCTAGCTAGGTTCTCTGGTTCATTCTTGTGCTGATATTCTTCTCTTGAAACAAAATCAAATTCCATTCCATATTGCTTTGCAAAAGCTAATGTGGGATTCAAAACTCTTTGGTTCTTTAATTCCTCTCCTCGAATAATACCAATAGTTTTAAAACCACTTTCATAACCTGCATACGCTACTGCAGCAATATGATTTGAAAATGCTCCCCCAAAAGTTAGCAATCGCTTTTCTTGAACCTCTTTAGCTGCTAGGATATTGTATTTGAGCTTTCTAAATTTATTTCCAGATACAAATGGATGCAACAAATCTTCTCTTTTTATATACAATTCGATGGAATTAGAAAACTTCTTAGCTACCTTTTGATTCAAAATATTAGATTTTAATACAAAGGTAAAACTAAATTGTAAAAAAAATGCAACCTTACTCAGATTGCATTTAGAATTCTAACACATCAAATCTAATTTTTAATAATTATTTTTTTACCAAAATTTTCATTTTCTTTTGTTGTCAGCTTCACAATATAAACACCATCTCCATAACTGGATGTAGAAAATGTAAAAGTTGCTTGATCACCCAAATCATCTTGAGCAAAAATCAATTTTCCTGCAACATCATAGATTCCGCAAGTAGCTAATTCTATAGAGTTTGGGTTGCTAATTGTTAAGATTTTTGAAAGATTGTTTTGATAAACAATGAAATTATCTTTTGTAACTGCATCAACCCCTAATGTTTTATTATCTTTAAACGTAATTTCAAATCGTGTATTATTTATTCCAGCAGGTAATTCCATTTCATGAAAACTATTTTTGATATCGTGATAGATATCTTTTATTTTGTCATGCAAAAAAACAGCATCCACATCGGGAAAATTGATAATTTCTTTAACAGTAATTTTAAAAATAGCTGTTTTTGTATTTCTAAAACCAATTGGAATTTTTTTATTGATGTTAAAATTCGTAGCATTAATAACGTATTCCATATTGTCAATTATAAAATAAATATCCGCTGGCGAACTCTCACGACTAGACATAGCATCCATAGCGTGATCTGCACCATCTGTAGCCTCTGGAACAAAGGCTAGCGCCAATTGTCTAACACCTTGATTGTTCATTAAAGTATTCAATCGGATTTGAGGAGTTGGAGCAAGACTAACCGTTTTATAATCAAACCCTGAAGTTGATTTAATTTTAGACAAATATTCCTTTTCACTATGGATGTTTGGCTTGTTTGTTGATTTTTCAAACTGTGAATTATTTGCTACACCTTCTTTTACATAAATTCTATAACTATTTTTCATCTCGACACTTCCATTTACAACTCCACCTACCAAAAACCCTTGTCCAATTGGAGAAAATCGTCTTTCAAAAGCCCCACCTAATCCTGTTGATGGTCCAGGATTGCCAGATCCATCATAGGAATAAAAAGTAGCTGGAACATAAATACCAGTTCCGCCCCTAGCCACAGGAGAATAAGCGCCATAACCACCTTTGTAATCAGCAATATAGTGTGAGTTTACTGACTTGTCTTGTTCCCAAAAGTAAGCTATACCAGTGCAATTTGTTTGCTCTATCAAAAAAGCAGCAAGATCTATTGCTGATGGATAAGGATTACCCGTTAATGTAAATTGCAAGGCTGCTACAGGTATGGAAATCGTACCATCATTTGGTTTTCCTCTAAAATCATAACGCTGTTTACCCCCTGGATTGTTTTGAACTCCATTTACAGTTATTGCATTTGTCCCTGAAGTCCCTTTCATTGTAAATCCTTCACCCGCATTTAAAGTTGCTGCAGAACCTACTGCCAACCAACTTGCATAAGTAGAGGAACCTATTAATTTATTAATCCAAAAAGGGGCAATTCCAAGCGGACTTGCTGTACCATTGTAATTATTTGTTGCTAAAATAACTGGATTATTAAATCCTGTCAAGCTCGTAACATCCTTGAGTTGGGTGATAGAAAAAGCTGAATTCCCCACGGTCGCAAGACTTGATCCTACTGGTGAACACCAATAATTATAGTTAAAATTATTAGAAGAACCTTCTTGATAAACTGATAAACTCCCCAAGCCACTATTACCTGAATTACCTGTAGCTCCTTGTAAAAGTTGTGCACTATCTCTTAAATAAAAATTACTTGTTGCGGCTTTGAGTTCTAGTTGTTGTTTTACAAAAACTATCTCATTTGTAGCAAATACATAACTATCTGGACTAACATACATTTGTGCCTTACTTTCATTTTGAAAAAAAACGAAAAGAAAAAAGATAGCTGCTTTTTGAAGTATTGATGTATTCATAAGCTTTGAGATTAAAGGGTATTAAATTTTCATTTTTTAAAACCAGCTAGGCTAAATAGTTGAAAAAATTTCAAAACAAAATTTAAGGAACAACAGCATTAAACTGAATTTTATTTTATAAAGTTACAAAAAAAATAAAATACAAATAGAAAAAAAAGTCGATAAAAAGTATAAATAATCGATTAAATACAATTTTAATGGTTTAAATAGTGATTTTTCTTTCAATAAAATAAACAGACATAAACAACAAAACTAATTTTAATTTAGATCTGCTTTTAAAACGACAAAAAATTGAAGTGAGCATAAAACGTACACTATCTAAAAATATATTTTAAAAAATTAAAGAAAGTACGTTTTTTCAAGAAGTTTAAATTGTGCTCATTTGCATAGCATTCACGCTCAAAGGAAATGTTTTTATATGCGAGATAGCTATTTTTATAATGCAACAATCGAATACAATACTCCAAAAGATACCAAATAAAAAAAGGAAGAATAAGTAACTCGAGTTGTTGCCTGATATGAATGCGTTCATGATTCAGTAAAATTGGATTTTTTACATCAGACCTATATTTAATAAAAATAAAAGGAAAAATCGTCAAACCACGATATCCTTTTGGAATTAAATATTTAGACACAATCAAAAACATTCGTACTTAAATTTATAAATTTGTAAACAAACAAAACAATCGAAAACAACTATTTTGAGAATTTTTAAAATTATATTCTCCTAGATAGCATCTAAAAAAAGGAATGAGCCAAAGTAATGAAAATAAATTGATAGAAGGAGAAGATTTCTATTATACACCAGAAGGATATAAATGTTTTACCGAAAAACACCACCTTAAACGGGGTTATTGTTGTAAAAACAACTGCAGACATTGTCCATACGGATTTGATAAAAAAACAGGAAATTCAAAAAAATAATTTGGGCGTTACCTTACAGGTCGGGCTTTCGCACTCGCTTTTATTGTTCCGCTATCGCTACTCAATAAAGAGCTCAAACAATTGCTCAATCCCTAACGCAGCCTATAACAACATTAGAAAAACAACTACAAATGACTTTTCAAGAACAAATACTACAAGGAATTCCAACGATTTTACCAAATCCTAAGCCGTATGAAGTTGCAATAAATCATGCGCCAAAGCGAAAAGAAATTCTTTCTGATGAGGAAAAAAAGTTAGCACTAAAAAATGCTTTGCGCTATTTTGAACCTAAACATCATGCTGAATTGCTTTCTGAATTTAAAGCTGAGCTTGAAACCTACGGAAGAATTTACATGTACCGTTTTCGTCCTGATTACAAAATCTATGCACGACCAATTCAGGAATATCCAGGAAAAAGCGAACAAGCAAAAGCCATTATGTTGATGATTCAAAATAATTTGGATTATGCCGTAGCGCAGCATCCGCATGAATTAATTACGTATGGCGGAAATGGAGCAGTTTTCTCTAATTGGGCGCAGTATTTATTGACCATGAAATATTTGGCAGAAATGACCGAAGAGCAAACATTATCCATGTATTCAGGTCATCCCATGGGTTTATTTCCTTCCCACAAAGAAGCGCCAAGAGTGGTTGTCACTAACGGAATGGTTATTCCAAATTACTCCACACCGGATGATTGGGAAAAAATGAACGCCCTTGGCGTTTCTCAATACGGACAAATGACGGCTGGTAGTTATATGTATATTGGTCCACAAGGAATTGTTCACGGAACTACAATAACCGTTTTAAATGGATTCAGAAAAATTAAGAAATCGCCTAAAGGCGGATTATTCGTTACTTCTGGACTTGGTGGAATGTCTGGCGCACAACCAAAAGCAGGAAATATTGCAGGTTGTGTAACCGTTTGTGCCGAAGTAAATCCTAAAATCACGCACATTCGTCATTCGCAAGGCTGGATTAATGAAGTGATTGAAAATATTGATGAATTGGTTCAAAGAGTTAAAAAAGCATTAGAAAATCAAGAAGTTGTTTCGATTGCTTATCTCGGAAATGTAGTCGATGTTTGGGAATATTTCGATAAGGAAAATCTGCATATTGATCTCGGTTCTGATCAAACCTCGCTTCATAATCCTTGGGCTGGTGGTTATTATCCAGTTGGTTATACTTTTGAAGAATCGAATGAGTTAATGTCAACTAAGCCTGACAAATTCAAAGAAGAAGTTCAAAAAACATTGCGTCGTCATGCGGCTGCAATAAATAAACACACCGAAAAAGGAACCTATTTCTTCGATTATGGAAATGCCTTTTTATTAGAAGCTTCTCGAGCTGGAGCCGATGTATTAAAAACAAAAAACCTTGCTTCTCCTTCTCCTTTGGGGAAGGGCGGGATGGGGCTCGATTTTAAATACAACAGCTACGTTCAAGATATAATGGGTCCAATGTGTTTCGACTACGGGTTTGGACCATTCCGTTGGGTTTGTGCCTCAGGAAATCCAAAGGATCTAGCCAAAACTGATAAAATTGCTTGCGATGTATTGGAAGAAATGATGACAAACTCTCCAGAGGAAATTCAGCAACAAATGGCCGATAATATCCAATGGATCAAAGGAGCTCAAGAAAATCAATTGGTCGTTGGATCACAAGCCAGAATTTTATATGCGGATGCCGAAGGTCGAATTAAAATTGCCGAAGCTTTCAATCAAGCTATTGCTCGTGGCGAAATTGGCTATATTATTTTAGGCCGCGATCATCACGATGTTTCTGGAACCGATTCTCCATACCGAGAAACATCCAATATTTATGATGGTTCGCGCTTTACCGCTGATATGGCTATCCAAAATGTTATTGGCGATAGCTTTCGCGGTGCTACTTGGGTTTCTATTCACAATGGCGGCGGCGTTGGATGGGGCGAGGTAATTAACGGTGGTTTTGGTATGGTTCTTGATGGAACTAAAGAAGCATCAAAACGTTTAAAATCAATGCTTTTCTGGGATGTAAACAACGGAATTTCAAGAAGAAGTTGGGCAAGAAACGAAGGAGCAATTTTTGCAATAAAAAGAGCCATGGAAACGCAACCTTTGTTGAAAGTTACCATCCCTAATGTAGTTGACGAAGATTTATTATAGTTTCAGGTTTCAAGTCTAACTTTTCAAACCTGAAACCTCAAACTTGAAACACTAAAATAAAATATTATGAAAACACTAAAATGTATTCCCGTACTTTTACTCTTTGTATTTGCTTCCTGCAGTTCAGTTAGAGTGTACTCTGATTTTGATAAAAAAGTAGATTTCACTCCTTACAAAACGTATGCGTTTCATAAAAACGGAATCGACAAAGTTGAAATTTCACAATTAGACAAGAAAAGAATTCTAAACGCTATAGATCGTGAATTGAGTGCAAAAGGCATGACCAAAAGCGAAAATCCAGATCTATTAGTCAACATTTTCACCAAAGAAAGAGAACGAGTTGATGTCAACCAATTCAACTCTGGATGGGGTTATGGCTGGGGTTGGGGTTGGAGTCCTTTTATGTGGGGCGGACAAAATACAATTGCTAGCACTTCAACTGAGGGCACCCTTTTTATCGACTTAATTGATGCTAAAAAGAAAGAACTCATTTGGCAAGGTGAAGGTGTTGGGAATTTAACTCAAAACCGAAGAGACAAAGAAGAGCGAATCAACGAATTTGTTGCTAAAATTTTAGAACAATTTCCTCCAAAAGAAAAATAGACATTACTACAATCAAACATAAAGCCTACCTTTGCGTAGGCTTTTTTTATAGAAATTATGATACCACAAACCGATATTGCTTCCTTAGAAGATATTAAACTCTTAGTCAATACTTTTTACGCTCAAGTGCAAAAGGATGAAATAATTGGCCCTATTTTCAACGAAAAAATAGGCAACCGTTGGCAGGAACATTTAGAAAAAATGTATGGATTTTGGGAAACTATTTTGCTAGAAGTTCACTCTTATTCTGGAAGTCCCTTTCCGCCTCACAAACAGCTCCCTATTGGCAAAGATCATTTTAACCGTTGGATGGAACTATTTACACAAACTACCGATCAATTATTCCAAGGGCCACTGGCAGATGAAGCCAAATACAGAGCAAAAGGCATGGCAGATATGTTTCATTACAAGATTGACTATTTTCGTAACGCCGAAAAAAATCAGATTAATCCATCGTAACACTATGATTTGCAGTCACCTTAATTTTATTCAGTACACTATCAATTCTATGCGAAAATTACTTTTTTTAGTTGTTCTTCCTGTATTTCTTTTCTCTTGTGCCAATGTAAAACAAAGCGCTGAACACAGTCATGTCCCAAAATTAAAACTCTTAAACACTATTGAAGTTCCGTTTGATGCCCAATTTCAAAATACAAAAATTGGTGGCTTATCTGGTATTGATTATGATCCAAAAAAAGAGTTGTATTACATCATTTCCGATGATCGATCGGTGTTTAATGAGGCTCGTTATTACACTGCAACCATAGCTTTGGAAAATAACTTTCTGAAAAATGTTAAATTTCAAAGCATGAGTACTTTAAAAAATGAAACCGGAAAAGTATATGCCAACTGGAACACTGCACCAAACACCTCAACAGATCCAGAAGACATCCGATTTAATCCAGAAACAAACACTTTGGTTTGGAGTAGCGAAGGAGCTCGAGTGATAACCGCAGATAAGGAAATTTTGCAAAACCCTGCCTTGAACTTCATGACTACAAAAGGTGATTTTCTAGGAAATGTAACACTACCAGAAAATCTAAAAATGCAAAAAATAGAAAAAGGTCCAAGAAACAATGGCACTTTGGAAGGTCTTACTTTTGATAAAAACTATAAAAACATTTACACCAATATTGAGGAACCGCTATTTGAGGATGGTAACCAAGCCACAACTAGCAAAGGAGGTTTAATAAGGTTGTACCAGTTTAATGCCAAATCTGGAACAAATACGGCTCAATACGGCTATCTTTTAGAACCTATTGCCCGCGAACCCAATCCGAGTGGTGCTTTTGCTGTCAATGGAATTTCGGCAATTCAGTATTACAGTAAAAATAAACTACTTGTTGTGGAACGCTCCTACTCTACGGGGAAGCAAGAATGTACCGTAAAAGTTTTTTTGTGTGATCTAAAAAAAGCAACTAACGTTAAAAATAACACCTCCTTAGTGAACCAAAACATACACTTGGGATCTAAAAAACTGGTTCTAAACATGGATGATTTGGGAATTTTTATTGATAATATTGAAGGAATTACGTTTGGCCCCAAGTTGGCTAACGGCAACCGATCTTTAGTTTTGGTTTCTGACAACAATTTTGCAGAGAAACAGAAAACACAGTTTTTTTTGTTTGAAGTGATGGAGTAGGAAATCCGACAATATCTTATCATTCGCAACTCCCCTAGCCCCGATTGCAATGGAAAGCTTTTTGAAAAAGCCTTTTGGTTTTTCTTGTTTATAAAAAGCGACCGCAGGAAGCTCTTTTATAAACTTTAGAAAAACAAATGGGTTTGCAAAAACTTGCAATGAAAAGCGGGAATTAGCTCCTGAATTTCGTATTTTTGCATAAAAACTACAACGTTTTCGACATGAACACAACTATAGAAAGTAATCCGTTATTAGACCGATTGCCAAAACACTTACAACAATTTATTAAACCTCAGGATTATAGCGATTATACGCCCATAAATCAAGCGGTTTGGCGTTATGTGATGCGTAAAAACGTGGATTATTTATCTAAAGTGGCGCATAATTCCTACCTAGAAGGGTTGAAAAAAACAGGTATTGAGATAGACAATATCCCGAGTATGTATGGCATGAACCGCATTCTGACCGAAATAGGCTGGGCTGCCGTTGCAGTTGATGGTTTTATTCCGCCCAATGCTTTTATGGAATTTCAAGCCTATAATGTGCTTGTAATTGCATCGGATATTCGTCAACTCGAGCATATTGAATATACTCCTGCACCCGATATTATTCATGAAGGTGCTGGTCACGCACCGATTATTGCTAATCCAGAATATGCCGAATACCTTCGTCGTTTTGGAGAAATAGGTTGCAAAGCAATTTCTTCGCACAAGGATTACGAAATGTATGAAGCTATCCGACTACTTTCAATCGTAAAAGAAGCCGAAGGTACGCCACAAGCTACGATTGATGCTGCCGAAAAAGCAGTTGAAGATTTACAAAATAACATGGGCGAACTCTCAGAAATGGCCCAAATACGCAACTTACACTGGTGGACGGTGGAGTACGGATTGATTGGTACGGTTGAAAATCCTAAAATATATGGTGCTGGTTTGCTTTCCTCTATAGGCGAAAGTGCGCATTGTATGACTCCGGAAGTAAAGAAAATACCTTATGATATTTCTGCAGCTAACCAGAGTTTTGACATTACTAAACTGCAACCACAGTTGTATGTCACCCCAACATTTGCCTATTTAAATTTAGTTTTAGAAGAGTTTGCTAATAAAATGGCGTTGCGTACTGGTGGATTATCCGGTATTAACAAATTGATTGAGTCGAATGCTTTAGGTACTATCGAATTGAGTACTGGACTGCAAATTTCAGGTGTTTTCAGCTCGGTTATCGAACATGAAGGCAAACCCATTTACATACAAACTACCGGAAAAACGGCGCTCGCATATAGAGAAAAAGAATTAGTAGGTCATGGAACTTTGACACATGCTGAAGGTTTTGGTAGCCCAATAGGTAAACTTCAAGGCATTAACTTGGCTATTGAAGACATGAGTCCAAAAGACTTGAACGCTTATGACATACTCGAATCAAAAACGGTTAGACTAGAGTTTGAGGGCGGTATAACGGTAGAAGGTGAAATTATTACAGGCTCCAGAAACTTACAAGGTGAAATTACTTTGATTCGTTTTAAAAATTGCACGGTAACGCATGGTGAAACGGTTTTATTCCAGCCAGAATGGGGCGTTTATGATATGGCGGTGGGGAAAAAAGTAACTTCTGCATTTTCTGGCCCTGCTGATGTAAATAGTTTTGATTTGATTTCCCATTTGCCATCGAGTACTACCATAAAAGCAAAACATAGTGCTGAGCGTGATGATTTAGAAATTTTATATCAAACGGTTCGAAATATCAGAGAAACAAATGATAAAGAAACGTCTTTGAGACCCATTTTTGAAAAAATACAGAGCAATCATCCTAACGATTGGTTGCTTGCAGTAGAACTTACTGAACTGCTAAAAGACAGAAACGAACCTCAATTACTGCAAGAAGTTTTGGTGTTTTTAGATCAAATGAAACTGAAGAGACCCGAAGTATCTCATTTAGTTACAGGAGGCTTGGACCTGATTTTTGATAAAGCGAAAGCTTAAAAGCAATACACCTCAGATTCGCAGATTTTAAATACTTCTAAAAATCTGTGAATCTGCGGTTATTTTTTTTGTGTTACAATTTTATTTTTTGTCCAAATTCTTTTTCGGTTGTGATCACCTGTCCTTCGTATTTTAAGGTCCAACCCAACTGACTTGTTGTGATTAATAGTTTAGACAATTCGCTGATCAATCTGTTTTGAGCGTTTGTTTTTAAACTTGATTTCTCAATTTTCTTAGCTAGATTTGCTTTAACAGACTTATTGATTTTATTGTAATCATCGCCTGTAAACGGATTCAACTTACTTTGTTCTACATCGTAAAACTGAATATCTGGACTGATTTTGATTTCTTCTTTGGGAATACTCACAATTGTAATTGTCTTGTTGATAGAATCGATGTCGTACTTCATAAGGTGTAAATCGTAGGCCACAGTAACATCAGCATTAACAACGACCAAGGCTTTTTTCTCAAAAGAAAGCATGTCCATCAAATATTTCTGTTGGTTTTTATAAGTAATCACTTCAGAGAAATGCCCTTCAGTAACAACCAACTTGCCCACGTTAAGAATTTGCTGCTGAATGAGATTGGTATTATAGGTAATATCTTGATCCTCATTTTTCTTAAAATCGCAATATTTAAACAATAAAAAGACAGCAATAATAATTCCGATTCCGATAAGTATTCGTTTGAGCATAATTAAAATTTCATGAATGAATATTGATGTTCTAAGATAGCTATTTTTTCCTTAAGTCTTGTCTCAAATTTAATATGACTTTCAGATTTAGGGTTGAATGGCTTGTGAGCAAGACTTTTTTGGATCGCTTCTACCTCATCCATCAGAGCGTGAGCCGTTTCAGAAATCGTAGTTTCTTTAAAGCGTTGCCAGATATAATCGATAGCTAAAGCATTAGGATGCAGCATATCATCTGCATAAAACCGATAATCTCGCAGTTCGTCCATCATGATCTCATACGAAGGAAAATAGTCAGTAATCAGTTTACAGTAATCAGTATCAAGAACACTTTGAAGAGCCGAAATTAAATTGGCTTTGCTCCTTTGGTTTTCAACAAAACCGTCTTTGATGTGTCTTACTGGTGAAACTGTGAAAATAAGCTTGCTTTCAGGGTTTAGAGAACAAATTAGATCCACTGTCCTCGTTATACTTTCTTGTATTGCTGCAACAGAAAGTAATTCTTTGTGAAACTGTTTTTGCGGTACCTTATGACAATTTGCCACGATGGCTTGGCTTTCTATATTGCGATACACCCATGAGGTTCCGTAGGTGATAATGGCATGCGTTGATTGGGATAGTTGTAGTTTCGTTGCTAAAACAATAGCATTCAAGTTATCCAGTAATTCGTGTTTGTCAGCATTACTCCAATCTGAATGTACATCAAAACAATGCCAACGTTCATTATAAAAAAACACATCTTCTTCTGTAAATTCCTTTTCGGAAACAGCAAAATATAGGAGTTTTTCAATTGCCAAAGGATGAAACAAAATCCCAAAAGGATTACAACTGTTTTGAAATTTAAAAAGATCCAGTTATCGATTCGTGCTCGATGAACCGGGCGCTTATGGCTTAG